>CAYVSD010000017.1:0-18674 GCA_964453315.1 uncultured Muribaculaceae bacterium
AATAAACCACAATTTATGGCAGAAGAAGCTGTATAATTACCGTAGGAGGTGCAAGGATGTTTAAAAGAGTGGATTTGTTTGTAAATATAAAAGACAATGAAATTGAAAAAGAAACTGGCTTTTATTGTGTGTTAAATTGTGATAAAACTGTAAGCGATGAAGAAATTTTAATTACCGCATTAGAGGAATATATACAAGAATTAGAATTAGAAGATTTTAAAAGTAGACATTGCAAATATAATAAGAGGAGGTAAATAATGAAGAAAATACCAACGGCATTTAAAAGAATTTACGAAAATCACGAAGTAATAGATGTGTTAGATGAGTACACGAATGAATTATGCGAAGAAGCAGTAAAATACGGAATAGCCAAAGAAAAGCTCGACGGAATGGTTTAAAATTTTTGAAGAATAAAGAAAGGAAATAAAATTATGAATGATTACATGTATTATTATATTTACTTAAAAAGAAAACACGGAAACAAAATTTTATATGCAAAAGTTGGAACAGAAGATAAATTAATGAAATTATCAAATCATCTAATCAAAGATATGAATTGCAAATTAAGCGATGTAATTTCAGAAAATAATTCATTATATTATATAATAGAAGAACCAAAGGGGGAATGATTTATGAAAGAAATAATTATTGCAGTTTTAATTATAGGATTTTTATTAATAAGTTTTAAAATTGCATCAGATAAAGTTAAAGAAAAAATAGAAGCAGAATCAGAAGTAAAAAAAAGACAGGAAGAATATAATAACAAATTAAAGAAATTAGAAGATACATTTAAATCATTAGAACCATTTATGAAATCTTTTAAAGGAATAACAAGCCATGTAGAATTTCATTTTTACGATTCAAGAAATATTTTTGGCGAATCAATGGTAAATGATAAATGTGTAGAAATTTTTTATAGATATAAAAATTATAGCGATAGTTTTATTTTATATGTTTCAGATATGGACGAAATGAAACGCAGGATAAATAATAAATTTTTAAATACAAAAATTGAATATGATTTATTTGAAAATAACAAAATCCGTTTAGAAAATGTAAAATCAGAAAGTTTAGAAGCAGATGCAACATCATTATATACTGAAACAATTACGGGAAAAATAATTTATAAAGATGAAACAAGTATTAAAGAAATTACAGGATTTGTTTCATCAAAATTTCCCGATGTAACAAATTTTAAATTTTACGAAGAAAGAATAAATCATAATAAATTTTATATTGAAGGATTAAAAGAAAGAGAATTTGAAATAGAAAGAAGAATATTTTAAAGCGGATTAAATTCCGCTTTTCTTTTTTTCAGTTATCTTATATATGTATATGTCATAATGTAGTTAGAAACAAATAAAAGGAGGACAAAAAATAATGGATTACAAAATAATAAATTTATTTTTTAAAATAATAACGGACGGACATGATGACGAGGAAATTTCACTCGAACCTAAAAATGAATTTTATATAGTTAAAACAAGAAAGAATAAATATAGTAAATGGATAATAAGAAATGAATATACAGAAAGTGATTTTAGATATATAGCGGCAAATGTATTACTTTCAGAAATATTTATCGAACCAGAAGATTTCTTTTAAAATTTTCAGTTAAATATAAAATTTAACTGTCATATTAATTGTGTAACAAAAAATAACAGAAATAGGAGGAACAACAATAATGATATTTATATTTGACATAATTAATCAAATTTTATTAAATAAAATACATGAAAAAGAACATCACATTAAATGCTATATTAGTGAGGACAGTGTTGAAATAAGAACATACCATGGTGATAAATGTATAAGAACATTTAGAAAGGAAGATACTGATGAATCAACATTATAATTTGACATCAATGCAATTAGATATTATAAAAAGAAATGATATATATCATGATATTGATTATTGTATTGATAAATACAAAGAACCAGGAACAACAGAATGTGAAAAAGATTTATACAATGATTTAATTAGACGCAAGTTAAAAGAATTGAAAGAATTAGATAAAGTATTAAACTTATATAAGGAGGACTAAATGACACTTTTTGAATATATAAAAAACGAAGCAACAATCGAACAAATAGCAAATATATTTTTTGAAATAGAAAATGACGCTTTTAACGAATGTCTCCATAATACTGACGATATCGCAAAAAATATAACACATGTATGTGATAAAAATTTTATTATTGATAGTGATTATGTAGATGTTTTGAATTGGGATATTGATGAGATTAACAAAATTTCAAGAGAAATAAAAGAACTTTATAATTATATTGATTTAATAAAAGAAGCACTTAAAAACGAAAACGATGATAAAATATACGAATTAGTTAATATGATCATACACAAATATAAAGAATATATAACTATTTATGATTGCGGTTTTGAAAAAAAAATATATGTTAACTACGAAAAATATGGGATTCGTGAATATACCCCATTTATTATGGTTAATTCAAAAGTATATGAAGAAATGATTGCAAACGATAACAAAAAAAATAAGATAATTTTTTACACATAAACAATATTCAAACAATCATAATATTATTGACAAATAAATAACCCGCTTCGGAGGTGAAGAAAGCAGAAGGAGGATAACAATGTTAGAATTTAGAAACTTAAAAGCAGAAGAAATTGAAGCAAGAGTAGCACAAGTAGGTGACGGATGGGTGCAACTATTATTATATAAAGATGCAAGATGCGATATGAGAATACTTGATGAAACAGTTGGACCAGAAAGATGGACTAGAAGTCATGAAGTAATTAATGGCAATTTATTCTGCAATGTATCAATAAGAATAGGAACAGAATGGGTAACAAAACAAGATGTAGGAACTGAAAGTAACACAGAAAAACAAAAAGGTGAAGCGTCAGATAGCTTTAAAAGAGCATGTGTAAATTGGGGAATAGGAAGAGAATTATATACAAGCCCAACAATTTTTATAAATACAAAAACAAAACAAGTGAACGGAAGATGGCAATTAGAGAACAGAAAAGAGAGATACAAAGTAACAGATATACAAACAATAGATGGCAGAATCACATTTTTGCAAATATCCGACCAAAACAATAAAATACTATTCACAAGTGGAAAGAAACAGGAGGTAAAGGATAATGCACAACTCAAATAAAACAAAATTACAGATGATAGATAACACCATAGGAAAACTACAAGGTTATTATATAATAGAAGAAACTGAAGACCACATCACAGCATGTGGGCTTCAGGGCCTAGTGCCAGTAAAAATAGATTACACAAATAAAGTGCTAAACTGGAATACAATTAGTGACGAAGAATATTTAAACAAGACAGGAAGTAGAAGCCCAAATAACGCGCAACAGCAATGGACCGAAAAACTTGAAACAATAGTAAAATTAAGTGAACTTATAGGAGGAGAAGACGATGAATAAAAACGAAATTGATATAACAGAATTAATAAAAGAATATAATGAAACAGAAGATATGGAAGTGGCGCGCGAACTAAGAATGGAGATCGAATACTATAAAAGTAGAATAGAAAACATGAAAGATACCGAATAAGGTATCTTTTTTTTGGAAAAGTTCATATACTTAAGTGTAAGACAAGTAAAAGCAAATTAAGTAATCCTCCTTCCAGACCGCTTCGGCGGTCTTTTTCTTTTTATATTTCATATTCTTATTTAAAGAAAGGAGATAAAAAATGAAGAATGAGCATTCGAAAATATTAACATCCTTTTCTATATTGCAGAACATTATCATTATAATAATGACACTATATTGTGCAATAATAGGAATAGACACAAGCATATTCATGTATTTAATTCCAGCGTCATTTGGATTAACTGGAATAACATTTACATTTTATTTTAATAAGGCAAAGCTAGAAAATTCAATAAAATTAAAATATGAATATGCACATAAATTAATTATTTTAAAAAAGAAGACAGGAATGTATTCAAAAGATGAGCTCGCGTCGGAACTCGACACAAAAGTCGACGAAGCAGAAACATTAATAGATAACGAATTAAATGAAAATATCGATAGGGCTGATGACAATCAGGAATGGTCAGGAAATTAAAAATGAAAGGGGTAAAAATAATGGAATGGTTAGTAAATAATTGGTATTTAGTTGTGGCAGCAATCGCAATAGTTACAGTTTCAGTAATTGCTATAATCACATATTTTCAATTACCAAGAAGTGAAAAAATTAAAAAAGTTCAAGAATGGTTATTATATGCAGTAGAAAAGGCAGAAGAAGAATTTGGAAGTGCAACTGGTCAAATAAAATTAAGATATGTATATGACATGTTCGTAACAAAATTCCCAGCAATTTCAAAAGTAATTTCGTTTGATACTTTTTCTTTTATGGTAGATGCGGCATTAATTGAATTTAAAAAAATATTAAAAGGAAACCAAGCTTTACAAAATAAAGTTTATGGAAGAAATTTAACACAAAGCGAAATCGATAAATTAAACGAACAAATAAACGCAAACGAGGCAAAATAACACAAGCAGAAAAGGGGACTAAAATGGAATTATTTGGAATAGATGTTTCAAAACACCAAGGCACAATTAATTGGGAAAAAGTTAAAACAAGCGGCGTACAGTTCGCAATTATTAGATGTGGATATGGCACAGATAAAACATCCAACGACGATATTCAATGGGAAAGAAATGCTTCAGAATGTGAAAGATTAGGTATTCCATACGGTGTTTATTTGTATTCATATTCTGATAGTGTAGAAAAATCAAAATCAGAAGCACAGCATGTTTTAAGACTTGTTAAAAATCATAAATTTAATTATCCTATTTTTTATGATTTAGAAGATAATATAACTCGTAAATGTAATGCAAAATTATTAGGCGATATGGCACAAGCATTTTGTGAAATAATTAACAATGCTGGTTATAAAGTTGGCATATATGCAAATAAATATTGGTTTACATCAAAATTAGTAGATCCACGCTTCAACAATTGGGATAAATGGGTTGCACAATACAACAGTACATGCACATATAACGGTAATAAAGTAATGTGGCAATATTCCTCAAGTGGTGCAGTTAATGGAATTAATGGCCGCGTTGATATTAATAAATGTTATGTTGATTATGTTGGACAAAGCCAACAAATAAATGCACCTGTTATTTCTACTCCAGATCCACTTGTAAATAAATCAAATGAAGAATTAGCAAGAATGGTTATAAATGGCGAATTAGGAAACGGCGAAGAAAGAAAGCAGAGATTAGGTGCAAGATATAATGATGTACAAAATGCAGTTAATGCATTATTAAACCCACCAAAGCCAGTTAGAAAATCAAACGAAGAGATTGCTAATGAAGTATTAGCTGGAAAATGGGGAAATGGTGTAGATAGAAAAAATAGATTAACAAATGCTGGTTATGATTATAATGCTATTCAAGCCATTATAAATAAATCAGTTGCACCAGCACCAGCACCAGTAAAAACTTATAGAACTTACACTGTAAAAAAAGGCGATAGTCTTTGGATGATTGCAGCAAGACAACTTGGAAATGGTTCAAGATATAAAGAAATTAAAACTTTAAATGGACTTAAAAGCGATATGATCTACGCTGGACAAGTTTTAAAATTACCAAATTAATAAAAAAATGCAAGTTATTAATAAATATCAAATTGCATATTATTTATATAAACAATTAAGACAAAACAAGTCTTAGTTGTTTTATCTGACGCGGGGTAGTGCAGTTCGGTTCAACACGCGGGGCTCATAACCCTGAAAACACTGGTTCAAATCCAGTCCCCGCTACTACGCCTGTACACTGTACAGGCATTTTTTATTTAAGAAAGAAGGAAAAATAATGACAATAATAGAGGATACAAGACAACAAGTAGGGAAACATGATTTAAAACATAAATATTTCGAAGAATTGCAAATAAAAATAATAAGAAGTAAACTACCAGTTGGGGACTATGCAAATATAAAAGATCTTTCAATAATAGTGGACACAAAGAAAGATATTCAAGAAATAATAGGCAATGTAACTACGCAACATGAAAGATTTAGAAACGAATGTATATTAGCACAAGAAAGCGATATTAAATTAATCGTTTTAATAGAAAATGAAGATAATATAACTAAAATAGATGATTTATACCAGTGGTATAATTGGAGGTTAAAAAAGAATAAAAAGGCATTGACTGGGAATCAACTTGCTAAAATTTTACACACAATGGAAGAAAAATATGGGGTAAAATTTGAATTTTGCAAACCAGTGGATGCGGGTAAAATGATATGTGGTTTTATTAGAGGGGGTAACTAAAAAATATTACCCCCCTCTTTTTTTCTTCAAAAATCCAGCAAAATCAAGGGTTCTGGGCATTGAGAGGGGTAAAGGGGGTAAAAAGGGTAAAAATTTTAAGCAAAAAAAATTTTTCAAAAAAATAAAAGTGAAAAAATTACCCCCCTTACCCCCTCAGACCCTTTTTATATATATAATATATAATAAATATTTTTATTTATTTATTTATTTATTTATTAATTAAATTATAAGAGAAGCCAGGCGAATGCTGACTTCTCTGTTTTTATGTGTTAGTTTAATTTTATATATTAATATATTTTTTTACATACTTTAATTTTTAAAAAAGTTAGCAAATTTGCGAGGGGGTAAGCTAATTTTACTACCCGCACGGTACCCCTCTTACCCCCTCTAAATTTTGCGATAATTTATTTAAGATCCACAAGAGAATAGTAAAATAAGATATTTTTAACAAATTCAGAAAAATAAAAAATGGGTAATAAATTTTCACATAAAAAATAAAACTGTCATAATATAAGTGAAAAATAAAAACACAAAAAGAAACTTCAAAATTTACAAGTTATAGTGTGAACCAACAATCATAATAATAGTAGAAAGATAAATAAAAAAAGGAGGACAAAGCAATGAAGGCAAACAGAGAAAATGAATTTATATATTATATTAGTGCTATTGAAGCTGTTAAGAAAGATGAAAAATTAACTAATGAAGAAAAAGAAATCAAAATAGCACAAATTAAAAAAGCTATTGAAGAAATTAAAAACGAAAAATAATATAAGGTAGGTTAAATAAATGAAAGAAATAACTAAAGAACAGTATTGGGAATTATGCAAAAAAGAACAAGAATTATATAAACAATTGCGCGAAGTTCAAAAGGAATTAAATGAATCTTATACAAAAGAGGAAATGGATGCATACCAAGATTAGAAGCGAAAGAAAGGCGGGAGATAAAATGCGAAATATAAACCTAGAAATAACAGAAAAAATTAAAAGATTACAGAAAGATGGAGATAATTTTAATGAGATTTTAGAACTATGCAAACCATTACTAAAAACCGCAATAAAAAAGGTTGAATACACAAACCCAATAACATACGACGAACTTTATAATGAATCAATTGTTAGATTGTGGGAAGTTTGTATGAAATACGAAAAGAAGCCAGAAAGCAAAACATCATTTAGCAATTATGTTGTGACAGATATAATATATTATCTAATAAATTATATAAGAAATACACAAACAAATATAAAAATACCAGCAAATGAATATAGAAAAAGAGTAGCCGAAGAAAAGAAAGGAAATGAATATTCACAAATAAATAATATATTGAATATGAAACGACCAACCGAGGAAGATAATCCATTTGATAATATTAAGTCAAACGATAAATATGACTTTGAAAATGATATTGAAGATGAAAGACTAATAAAAGGTTTTTCACTCTTAACCGAAGAAGAAAATGACATAATAAAGATGTATATAATAGATGGCTATAATTTTACTGAAATAAGTAAAATAAAAAATATGAACAAAAACAAAGTCAGAAAAATTTATAAAAGTGGAATTGAAAAATTCAAGTTATAATGATTTTAAAATGTCATAATATAAATAGCAATGATAAAAAAAACGAATTACCCAAACGGGTAGGAGGAGGATACGATGAGATTTAGTAATTACAAGGAAAGCGAATATACAAAACTTACGAATATGCCAATAGGCACAAATTTTGCAGCAGACGACGAAGGAGTTTCCATCGGCGGATTTGGAATATGTGAACCAATAACAATAAAATCAATATCAATAAATAGAGACACAGATGAAGAATTTGTAGAACTTGAATTTTATATCCTAACAAATAACGGCACAAAAAAGATATCAAGAACAATAGCTAGTGACAAATTATTAAAACAAGAAGGCCAAAAAATCTTAGCAAAAACAGGCTTCGTAATATTAGACCCAAACAAATTTAACAGTTTCTTAGGAATGTCATTAATAGCAATAAAAAGATTAGCTGCAACAAATGAAACAAATATAAAAATAATATATGGAAGCGCTAAGTACGGATTTGAAGTAATAGATGGAATTAAAAACTACGAAAACTTTTACGGAATTAACCTTCCAGTAATACCAACAGAGAATATGGAAACAATTGATAATTTAATGTTCAAAGAAAAAGGAACATTAGAAGGATATATAAAGTATGCAGAAAAATTAGCAAGTACAAGTAAATGCAAAAAACTAATACAACTCACAATGGCAATGGGGTTAACTGGAATAACAAGACAATTCTTGGGCGGCACAGTGCCAGTTCCAGAATATGTAGTACAATCTCCAACTGGTAGCGGAAAAGGATTTTTACAAAACTTAATAGCCGCACAATACGGAAGAATTGCAGGAAGTGGAATAATATATTCAGGCTCGTCGAGCGCAGCAGGAATGAAGCCAATAAAAAGCAAGTTAAATGTAATACCAGCAATATACGAAGATATACAACAAAAAATAGATAATGGCAGTAAAAACGAAGTAGAAGAATTAAGACAAATGATATACGAACATACGAATGGTGTATCAACAAAAAAAGCAAATGGAGATGGAACTGTACGAGGTGATGATTATAAATGGGAAAATCCACTCATAATGTATGGCGAAAAAGAATTACCAGATAATATAAAAGATGGTGCAGCAAACAGATATATTACACTAAGAAGCGGATTAAAATATGGAAAAAATGTCGAACAAGAATATATCTGGGGAAAATTAAATAAAGGCCAAATTGACAAAGAACAACACGAAAATTACGGACACTATGCAAAAGAATATATCAAAAAAATAGTCCAGTACAATAAAGAAAATGATATGGCCTCAGAATTCAATAAAATGGAAGATGAAATAGATGATATAATTCAAGCAAATAGCAAAAAACTTGCAGGGCTATACGGACTATTACTATACACATACAACTTATTATATAAATTTAAAATGTTACCAAAAAGCTGGTCAGATTTAACAGTTGAAGATATCACAGAATATCACGACGGAGCAAAAATAAATAGCAGCGACGAAACAATATATGAAATGTTCAAAGAAAGAATAGCAAGCCAGTCGGATGTGTATTTACCATACGACGAAAAATTAACGCAAAAAGATTATAATGAAAGAAAGAGTAACGGTCAACAAGTGCGCGGAAGAATCAAAACGATAGAAGATAATGGAATTATAAAGACAGTAGTAATAATACCAAAGGCAGCGTTTGATGAAAATTTAAAAGATATCGCAAAAAGACATGAATACTCATATAAAACAAATGTTAAAAGTTGGGTGGACAATGGATGGATAATTCCAAGCAACAATATAGCAAAAAACGGATATGTAGTAAAAGCAAAAAATATTACATACGAATATAATGCAAAAGGCGAAGGAATTTCAAGAAAAGTAGAAAGCTGTTATCAAGTAGTAATAGACGAATATGTAGACGAAGGAACTACAAAAATGTTAGACGAAGATATACATAAAGCGTATAAAGAAGTACTTAGAGAAGGACTTAATGAATACGCGAGGATGGCATTAAATAGTAAAATTGAATTAAATTAATAAAAATGGCAGACTTTGTTCTGCCGTTTATTCATATTATTAAACACAAATAAATAAAAAAAAGAAAGGGAAACAAATGGATAAAGTTGATTTAAAAATTGAATATTTAGATATTAAAAATTTAAAACCATATGACCACAATGCCAGAAAGCATCAAAACGAGGATGTTACAGCTATTGCTAATAGTATAAAGGAATTTGGATTTAGTGATCCTATCGGTGTATGGGGTACTGATAATGAAATTGTAGAAGGACATGGTAGACTAGAAGCGGCCAAAAAATTAAAAATGGATAAAGTGCCTGTTATTCATCTAGACCATCTTACAGATGAACAGCGCAGAGCATACGCTTTAGCCCATAATAAGACGGCAGAATTATCTGGTTGGTTTGATGATATATTAAATAATGAATTGGACAATATACTTGACATTGATATGTCTGAGTTTGGATTTGATTCAGACGACATTGTAGTAGATGAACCAAATGAAATAGAAGAAGACGAAGTTCCAGAAGTTTCTGAAAAAGTTAGCGCTAAATTAGGTGATTTATATATTTTAGGCAAACATCGTCTTATTTGTGGCGATTCTACTGATGTAACAGTCATCGACAAACTTATGGATGGTACAAAAGCTGATATGGTTTTCACAGACCCACCATACGGAATGAAGAAGGAAAATGATGGAGTTCTAAACGACAATCTTAATTATGACGATTTATTAGGCTTTAACCGCCAATGGATACCATTGACATTTGGCGCATTAAAAGATAATGGATCTTGGTATTGCTGGGGAATAGACGAACCACTTATGGATATTTATAGCAATATTTTAAAGCCAATGATAAAGGAAAATAAAATAACATTCCGAAACCTTATTACTTGGGATAAAGGAAATGGTCAAGGACAATTATCGGAAGAATTTAGAATGTATCCTATTGCAGATGAAAAATGTTTATTTGTAATGTGTGGAGTTCAAGGATTTAATACAAATGCAGATAATTATTTTGAAGGATTTGAGCCTATAAGAAAATACCTTGCAGACCAAAAACAAATAATGGGTTGGAATGATGATGATGTGTCGCGAATAACAGGGGTAACAACAGTTGCAAGACATTGTTTTACAAAAAGTCAATGGACATTTCCGACCAAGGAACATTACAACGAAATGCGAGAAGCTTGTCGAATAGACGGAGAATACAAAGCATTCAAGCAAGAATACAAAGCATTCAAGCAAGAATATGAAAAAATCAAGCAAGAATATGAAAAAATCAAGCAAGAATGGTATTCTACTCGTGCTTACTTTAACAACACACACGACAATATGAATAATGTATGGCACTTTGACAGAACAAGCCAAGAAGAACGCAAAGATACTGGTGGCCATGCAACACCAAAGCCAATCGCTCTATGCAGCAGAGCAATTAAAAGCAGTAGCAGAGAAGGCGAAACGGTTCTTGATGTGTTCGGTGGCAGCGGTAGTACATTAATAGCTAGCGAACAATTAAACAGAAAATGCTATATGTGTGAACTTTCTCCATATTATGTCGATGTTATTATTAAGCGATATATAAATTTAAAAGGCAGTAACGAAGACATATATTTAATCCGCGACGGCGAGAAAATACCATATAGCGAAATAACTAAATAAATATTATAAGTACAAAAAGGTGTGATTGACACCTTAAAAATCTGAGATATGGACTAGATTAAATTCTAGTAGTTGGCGGGCAACAGAAAAATCAATCATTTAAATATTATTTTAGAATTAATAAAACACCACAAAATAAAGTGGTGTTTTTTATTTTACGAACACAACATATAGTGGGGAATTTCGTAGAATGCACTCAGAATTTAAAAGACAAACAAATACAGGCTAAATAAAATTAAAAATACACAGAACGAGAATAAACATAATTCATATAATTAATTATAATAAAAACAGCGAAAGCGGAAAGGATTTACAAATGAAAATAGATTTTGGCGAAAAATTTACAGTTCAAATAGGTGGTTTCTTTCAATATGATTACGGGCAGACAATCGAAGTATATAATACTGGATTAACAAAAGAAAATATAGAATTTCAATATATACAAGACGGCGTCCAAATAACTCAATTAGGCGTGTTAGACGAAACTAACTCATATTATACTGCCGCAGTACCAGACTCATTTTTGCAAAAGAATAAACCAATTAACTGTTATATTTACAATGAAACCGCAGAAACAGGAAAAACTGAAAAATTAATAATACTAAGTATAGTAGCGCGCGAAAAATATGAACCAATACCAGACGAAAAAGAAAAACATATTTTGGCGGAAATATTAGATAAATTAAACAAATTACAATATGAAATAGAACATTTTGAATTAACACCAGAACAATTACAAAGCGTTGTTGATTCTGTATTGTCTGAATTGTCTGACAATATATACACGAAGCAAGAAACTGACGCCGCAATTCAAACCGCTATTTCAAATATAGATTTATCTGCATATGCAACAAAAACAGAAGTTCAAGAATTGGCTGCACATTTTGGACAAACTACAAGTGCACTTGGTTCGGCAATAGGTAAAGAAACATCAGATAGAACAAGCGCAGACAGTGCATTAGGCTCAAGAATAACAAATTTAGAAAATATAGTTGGCCAGGCAAACACAATTCTTGAGGGGGTATTATAATGAATACTTTAATACAAAACGCAAATTATGTTGCAACTTATGTAGGGGATATAAAAGAAGCTTTAATAGAACAAGGTGAAGAGGTGCCAGCTGGGGATGGATTATCAACATTTGCTGGACATATAAGAAATATAAACAAAAAGACTTTGTTTTCAGAATATGTTTTAGGTCTTAACTTTCCTTATTTATTACCAGATTTTGAAAATTATATTACAGTTTATGATATTGACGGAAATATTATTTTTGAAGAAAAATTACAAAACGAAACCTCGACATCAACAACTGTAAACAATTTAATGTATTCAGATACATTTTATAGAGTAAATGTTTGGTCACGAAATATTAATGATACATTTGATACTTTCGAATGGCTTGTTCACGGCGGTTCTTATATCACAGATGAATTTAATGAACATTATTTTCAAATAAAAACAGGGGGTCCATTATATCAAGACTTAAAATTTACAGAATTATCTGGTACATTTTTAGATAGCACGCTCCATACAGTTGATGGTTGTAATTTTATTAATGTTAAAAATTTTTATCAGGCGTTTAGAGGATGTAGATATTTACATACATTTTATAATTTAGTAAATAATGCAGAATCATTTTATTTCGCATTTGCGTATAGTGGGTTAATATATGCAAGTTTAAATACTTTAAAATGCAAAAATTTCAATGGCGCATTTTATGGTTGCTCTTCGTTAGAAACAATAATGATTGATTTAACCGCTGCGACTGATGTTGGTGATATTTTTAAAGGGTGCACTTCATTATCTAATATAAGTATAACGGGTGGATTTGGTAATGATACACAACAAGATTTAGTGCTTGATTTAACCGACACATTAATTGTTACAGATTTAAATGTTTCAGCTATTACAAGTACCATGGATTCGCTTCAAAAATATACTGGCACATACAGCAGAAGATTAAAAATTTCACAGGGATTATATGATTTAATTAAAGATAGCGAAGCATATACAAATTTTAAGAACAAAGGATATGACTTTACATTCTAGTTTAAGACAAAAAAAGAAATCTAAAAAGGCGCTCTAATATGCAAGGCGCCTTATATTTATATAATTCATATTATTAATTATAAACATTAAAATGCGACGGACTTTGCAAATTTTTAAGATGTATACGCCGCAGATAAAAATAGAAAGAGGAAAATAATGGCAAAAGATACTAAATTTACGAAAGAAAATGCGAGCGAAATGGGAAAACGCGGGGCGATAAAAAGTGCAGAAGTAAGACGAAGAAATAAAGAATACAAGCAGGCAGCGCAAAATATTTTACAGATGGGACTTAAAAAAGGTAATATTGATGAATTTAATTCTATTGAAGAAGCAAAAGGAAAAAATTTAACTGTTGCCGATCAAATTTATATAATACAAGTAGCAAAAGCTTTAAAAGGCGATAGACAGGCGGCTGAATTTTGTTTTAAATACGGCGGATTAGAACCAAGTCAAAATGTTGAAATTAAAGCAGAGGTAGCAGAAAATGTTGGATATCTTGATGATATTTCTAAACAATTGATTGATTATAGAAATATTACAAATTTTTTAAATGAAGAAAAAGACGAAAAGAAGGGTGAATAAAAATGGACGAAGAAAAGAAAGAATTCTTAATTGGTCCAAAATATGCATTTACATTATTATTAACTGGATATAGATTTTTATTTGGCGAAGGCCCTTCAGCAACGGCTAAATCTACAATGCTTTTAATAGCATTTTGCGAGCAAGTAAGAAGATCAAAAAAGAAATTGCATGTTATCGCAGGACTTGACTTGGGCGTTATTGAAAAAAACTTGATTGATAGGGATTTTGGACTTTTAGAAATTCAGGGGACATATCATCCAATATATAATCCAAAAGGCGTTTTATTTTTTCCAAGAGGTAAAGGAAATATGGGCGTTCCGCATATTTGGTTAAAAGGATATGATGGAAAAGATAAAATTATTTTATTAGCAGGGTATAAAGATGTTTCAAAATGGAAGAAAATCCTCGGCGGTCAGTATGGCGTAGTTTATATTGATGAAATGGTTCATGCAGATATGGCATTTGTGCGCCAGATTTTTATGCGTTCAGATGTTTTAATAGGCTCATCCAACCCTGATGATCCTGATAAAGAAATTTACAAAGAATATATTAATCGCTGCAGACCATTACCACAATTAGCAGAAGGCGCCCCACCTGAATTAGTAGAAATGTTAAATGAGCCAGCAGAAGATGGATGGATATGGGGATATTATGGACTAGATGACAATATAGGATTGCCAAAAGAAAAAAAAGAAATGATCATAAAATCGCATACACCTGGAACTGTTGATTATATGCATTATGTTCAAGGGATAAGAGGAAAAGCAGAAGGAATTATTTTTGACAATTTTGATAGAAAAAAACACTGCGTAACAGAGGCGAGAATAAATGAAATTTTAAATGCGCGAAAGGGCGAAAAATTTATTTTATTTACTTCTGGATTGGATACGGCATATTCACAAAGTAGTCCAGATACAGTTGCAATGTCATTTTTGGGAATTACAAACGAAAGAAATATTTATTTATTGGCGGAAGAACATTACAACGGTCAAGATAATAAAGAATTTTACAGTCCAAGCGAAATTGTAGAAAAATATATACAATTTTTAGAAAAAAATAGAAATAAATATGGATTTGCGCGCGACACTTTTATAGATAGTGCAGACCAAGCAACAATCAGCGAACTTAGAAAATACAAAAATACAAAGGGAAGTATATACAATTTCAATAATGCATATAAGGCGTTAAAAATAATTGACAGAATTCAAATTCAAAAAGGTTGGTTTGCAACTGGAAATATGTTTATCAATGAAAATTGTTCATATTATATAAAAGAATTACAAACATATCACTGGGATAATAAAAAAATAAATGAACCCTGTGATTCGGACGACCATATGATAAATAGCATCCAATATGCTTGGATACCATACAAGGATAAAATTGGTGAAAACTAAAGAAGGGAAAAGAAAAAATGGGATTATTAGATAAAATAAGAGCCAAATTATATAAAATTTTAAAAATAAATACTCTTGGTCGCGGTGGTTTTACAATTAACAGATTATTAACACACGACGAAAACTGTGCAAAAAATAGAACATGGTATAATGGTGATTCTTATGAACTTTCACAATTATTTGGACAAATACCAAATGGGAATCAATCATTTTGGGGAGCCGTAGAAACACAAGGCTTAGAAATTAGAAAAATTCACACAGGATTGCCAAAGCTTATAGTAAATACTTTAACTAATGTTTCGTTATCAGATATGAATGATTTACGATTTAAAGACAAAAAAGCGCAATTATTATGGGACGAAATTGCAAAAGAAAATAATTTTAAAAAATTAATAAAACAATCAACAAGCGAAGTTTTAAAGGTTGGTGATGGTGCCTTTAAAATTAGTTTTTCACAAGAAGCGTCAAACCTACCAATTATCGAATTTGTGAGCGGCGAAGATGTTGAATATACTTTTTTAAAAGGAAGAATTAAAGAAATATATTTTTATTCACATTACGAAATAAAAGGCGCAAAATATACACTTCAAGAAATTTATGGATATGGATTTGTGGAATATCATTTATTTAAGGAAGATCAAGAAGTTTCATTAGATACAATTACCGCAACACAAGGACTTGAAAATGTTTATTTTGATAAATCAGTTATTTTAGCAGAACCATATATGATTTATGACAGCGATATGTATAAAGGACGCGGAGCTTCAATTTTTGATGGAAAAACAGATGCTTTTGATGCATTAGATGAAATTGTCTCACAGTGGCAAGATGCAGTCCGCGCAGGCCGCGTAAAAACATACATTCCAGAAGCATTAATACCAAGAGATTTTGAGGCTGGATTTATTTTAAAACCAAATCCATTTGATAATAGATTTATTAAAATCGGAAACGATATGTCTGAAAGCGGAAAAAATGAAATAAAAGTTGAACAGCCAATAATTCAAGTTGATGCATATTTACAAACATATATCACTTATTTAGATTTAGCATTGCAAGGACTAATTAGTCCAAGCACATTAGGTATTGATGTAAAAAAATTAGACAATGCAGAAAGCCAACGCGAAAAAGAAAAAGTAACATTATATACAAGACAAATAATATTAGAAACACTTGAAAAGGTATTGAAAAAATTAGTGCAGGTTGTTTTTAATGCATATAACATACAGTATGGACAACCACTTGAAAAGGTAGAAGCAGAAACATCATTTGGTGAATATGCTAACCCAAGTTTTGAAGCTGTTATTGAGACAATGAGTAATCCAAATACACCAATGTCAATTGAAGCAAAAGTAGATGAAATCTGGGGCGATTCAAAAACGGAAGAATGGAAACAAGAAGAAGTTCAGCGCATTAAAAATGAGCAAGGAATAATTCAAGTGGAAGAACCAAGCTTTGCGAAAGATTATAGCGAAGATATATATGATGAAGAAGAGGAATAAAAACCTCTTCTTTTTTTGATAATAAAATTGCCGCAATATATTGTGTTTTTATAAATAAAGCGACTACAATATATAGTGGCTAATTCAATACAATAAAACTACTAAAAATAGTGCAAGCAAATACAAAACTAAAAAGAATAGAAATAAAATAATTTAATTAACTTTAAAGACGATCCCTAAATTTCATATTATAATATATATCAAAAGAAAGGGGAACGCAATGGACATCGATTTAGAAAAAAGCTTTTCAGATTTTGAAGATGAATTGATAAACAATATTATGAATAGAGTAAAAAGTGGCGTTGAACCATCTTTAATTATAGATAATCAGACAAAATGGAAACAACAGCAATATCGGCTATTAAATGAATGGAAAAAAGAAAACGAAGAAAAGTTTACCACAAAAGCAAGTAAAAGAAGATTAAATAATAAAATAAGAAAAGAATTAGAAACAATATATGGAAAAGGCAGAGACGAACAAAAGGAGAAAATAAAAAAAGCAATTAAAAAAGGGTTTGAAGTAGACGGAGAAAAAGGACTCACTAGCGAATTTATAGGCTTAAATAAAAGAAGATTAAATGCCATAGTAAATGAAGCACAAGAAAATTTATTTAATGCAACTGTAGGTGGTGTAAGATTTGCAGAAAGTGAATATAAACATATAATAAACGATGCATTGATAAATTATAATACTGGAACTTGTACATATCAAGAGGCAATAGACAAGGCAACAAACAAATTATTGACAAATGGAATACAGGCGGTAGAATACAACAATGGTGCGCGCGTAAATATAAAAAGTTACACAAGTATGGTAATAAGAACATCTTCAAAAGCCGCTTATTTACAAGGTGAAGCATCAATGAGAGATGATTGGGAAATAGGGACAGTAATCGTTTCAAGAAGGGGCGTAGCATGCCCAAAATGTTTAAAATTTGTCGGAAGGGTATTTTGGGATGATGTTTATGGACATGTTGATCCAAAAAAGAATACTGGACATTATCCATTATTAAGTGAAGCCATTGCAGATGGACTATACCACCCAAACTGTAAAGATAGTCACACAACATATTTTGCAGGATTAACAACAGATTATCCGCCAATGACGCCAGCAGAAGAGGAAGAAGCTAACAAAATCTATGATTTTCAGCAAAAACAGGGATATTATAAGAAACAAATAAAAGCATGGAAATTAAGAAATAAATTCGCAGGAAATGAAAGTGATAAAACAAACGCAGCAACGCACTTGAATAATTGGATTAATAAATATAGTGCAGAAAAAAGAGAAGTATATAATATAATAGATGAAAGAAGCAAAAGAATGCAGGCAGAATGGGACAGAATATTAAAAGATGCCGAAGAGGAGGAAAAAAGAATAAAACTACTAAAAGAATCAGAAGAAAATGTTTTTGAACAAACATATAAAAGAAAATTCGAAAAAAATGGAAAAGAAAAAACTGGATTTATAGACAGGGGAAAAATGACCACGGAACAAAAAGAAAGAATAATACAGTCACTATATGAACAATATTCAACTATAAATTCGCAGTTCCATAATTCTGACGATATTTATTCGTTTGTATTAGAAGAAAAAGAAAAATTGATAAGATATGATGTAAA
>CAYVSD010000017.1:18774-26813 GCA_964453315.1 uncultured Muribaculaceae bacterium
CCCCTCTTACCCGCACAAATAATTGTATACTTTTTTATTTTTATTATTATTATTATATATATATTTATATTTTATTTATTTATTTATTTATTTAGAATGGCGCAAATACGCCATTTATTTTTAATTAGTATTGATAACAATTAAAATTTATTGTATAATATTTTTTATATCAATATATTAAATTTTTATAACTAATTTGAGGGGGTAGCGATTTTCGGCCACCCCCTCAATATTTTTTAATAATTTAAGAAATTCAGTAAATATGCGCATTTGCGCACTTAATAACTGAGGGGGTAACAAGCAATTTGCTACCCCCTCAACCAATACGATTGTGCAAATTACACAAGTAATGAATAACGCGAAGCGCTTCAATTCTTCTTTAGAGTGTGGAGCGCCGCAGGCAAAAAACAAAAACGCGATTAATTTTACACAAACACAACAAAAAGTCATATTCTTTAATAAGAGGTACACAACCGATAAGAATAGTAGCAAGCAAGAATTCCTCCTTAAAAATAAATTAATTTCTTTCTCCTCTTTCTTTTTTTGATTGATAAATAATTCTTTTTAATTTTGCCAATACTACTATTGATTGCAATGTATTTCAGGACGGCATCAGCCGTCCAATTTTATTATAAAAAAGAAAATAACGCAATTATATGCAATAGTAAAATTAATTTATATTTTTTTCATATAATTAAATATAAATCATACCAACTTGGCGTAGTAGTTTAAATTTGGAAAGCAGTTGAAAATCTAACGCCCACCACGAACCTTGGCAGGAAGAGGACGCTAATTTTTAAAAGCCTGTATACTTTTAAAAAAGAAATTTGACTGTAGAATAATGGCCTGGGTGGCCACGATCAAGGTTCGAACCCTTGCGACGCCATTAAGACGACGGTCTTTAAACGGAATAGACGACGGTCTTCAAACGGAAAGGAAAGAAAAAATGGAAGAAAACACAACAGCAGTAGATTCCACTGCAAAAACAACAGATAATAATGATGCCAAAAATGAAACATCAAAAACAAATTTAGTAAATATTTCTGAAGAAGAACTTTACACAAAATTGGATGGGATGCTAGCAAAAAGATTTGATGGTATTACTAAAAGCATTTTAAAAGATAACGGTATGGAAGACGCTGAAGAAATTAAAGACTTTATTACAAAATATAAAGCAAGAAACGAAGAAAATAAGAAAGCGACAACAACCGAAATTGAGACATTACGACAGGAGAATGAACAATTGAAGAAATCAATTTTTGATGCTTCAGTATTGTCAGAAGTTAATTCACTCGCAGGAGAGTTAGGATTTAACAAAAAATACATACCACAAATAATGAAACTTGCGGATATGTCAGAAGTAAATAAAAATGGAAAAGTAAACACTGAAAAATTAAAAACATCAATTGAAAAGGTATTAGAAGATTGTGAAGTGTTTAAAATTTCAGAAGAAGAACCAAAAAAAATAAGTGGTTTTACGAATATCGGAGGAAATAAAGACACAGAAGAAAACACAGACTCACTTGCAAAAATTCGCAAAGCCATGGGATTAAAATAATTATTAAAAATTAAGGAGATAAAAAATGAACAACATAGAATTATTTAAACAATATGTACCAATGTTAGATGAAGTTTATAAAGAAGCTTCTATAACAGCAGTTTTAGATGGTAACCAAGATTTAGTATCACAGGGCGCAAACGCAAACGAATTAGTTATCCCAATGATCGATATGAGTGCACTTGGTGACTATTCAAGAAATTCAGGATATGTTGATGGCGATGTAACATTAACAAACGAAACAGTTAAATGCAACTATGATAGAGGTCGTATGTTTAATGTTGACGCATTAGATGATATCGAAACAGCTGGTATTGCATTTGGTCGTCTTTCAAGCGAATTCATTCGCACAAAAGTAGTTCCAGAATTAGACGCATTCAGATTTGCAGTATATGCAAAAAAGGCAGGTACAGTATCAACAGATACATTAACAACTGGCGCACAGGTAATTTCTGCATTAAGAGCTGCAACAAATAGAATGGACGAAGATGAAGTTCCACAAGAAAACAGAATTCTTTTCATCACACCAACTTTATACGGATTAGTTGAAGACCTTGACACTACAAAATCAAAAGCAGTATTAGCAAGATTTTCACAAATCAAATTAGTACCACAGACAAGATTTTATTCAGCAATTGATCAGTATGATGGTAAAACAACAGGACAAACAGCAGGTGGATATGTAAAACATGTATCAACTGGCGAAAGTGATCCAGCTGGTGTTAATGTAAACTTTGAAATTATTCATCCAACAGCAACAATTCAATATCCAAAACATACTGTAACGAAAGTAATTTCACCAGAACAGAACCAAACTTCTGACGGATGGAAATTCGGTTACAGAACAGTAGGCGTTGCAGATGTTTACGACAACAAAACAGCAGGTATCTATGTATCAAAAGCAGCAAACTAATAATTAATATAGCGGGGCCCTTGCCCCGCATTTATGGAGGTGAAAATGTATCAGCCATACATAAATTACGAAGAATATATTAATATGGGCGGAAATACATTAACCCCAGAAAATGCAGAAAAGTATTTAGTTAAAGCAAGCAGACATATTGATATATTGACATTCGGGAGAATAAATAAATTTAAATTTGAAAAATTAACAGAATATCAGCAAGATATAATAAAAGAAGTTTGTATGAATTTATCAGATTTCGAATACGAAAACGACGATGTCCTATCAAGTATTTTGAGTGGATATTCAATAAATGGTGTTTCTATTAGTTTCAATCAAAACAATTGGAATTTAATATTGCAAAGCGGTGTTGCAATTAAGGCAGATGACTATGCATTATTAAGCCAGACAGGATTGACTACGGCATCACTTTATTATTAGGAGGTGCCAAAATGAAATATCCAGATTTAGTAAGAGATAAAGATTGTAAAATACCAGCAAAAATTATAATTTTCGGCGATGGACTAGATGAAGACGGTGCTCCAAAAAAGTCAGGCGCTATAAATAAAAAATGCAATTACCAGTCAACTGGAACAAGGGTATCAAAAGACCGAGAAGAAAATCAGAATATAAATGGCGTCTTGTATTTTAATGGTGATATCTTTGAAAATCTTGAAGAAATTTCAGGCGGTGAAGTCGAAATCTTTAATGAAGTTAGACAAATTGTAAAATATACAAAAGCAAGAAACCCAGATGGCACAGTAAACTATACGAAGGTAGAGGTGCAATAATGGCGAATACATTAAAATTTTACAATAATAATATAAAAAAAGTAGACAAGCAAGCACAAAAGGCATTATACCAAACAACTGAATGGTTGCATACGGAAGTTGCTAATGCAAATGTAGTTCCATTTGACACTGGAAACTTACAACAAAGTTTATATGTTGAACAGTCACCAGATAAAGAAAAATGTACATTAGTGACAAATGCATTCAGTACAAACCAAACAACTGGTCGAACAAATGGATATGCACAAAGGTTATATTGGCATCCAGAATATAATTTCAATAAGACAAATAATGCAAATGCAAGAGGTGAATGGTATAAAGATTGGCTTCCAGGTGGTGCTAAAAATCACGAAGTAATAGCAACATTTAAAGAATTATTATCAGCAATAAGGAGGTCAGGCTCATGATTAGTGCGGATTTTAGAGATTTTTTAAAAACATTAAATTTAACTTTTGAAAAATTTTATGCTGGCAAAATAGATTCAAAACAAACAAAAGCATTGTGTGTATATTCGTATAATGTAGGCGGAAGAAGAAATATCGCTGTTGGTGGACTAGCAACAACAGTGACACATAAAAATAGTTTTGAAATTCTAGTTCATTGGAATGAAAACTATACAGAAACAGAGCGAATATCAAAAGAATTATACGAAACACTAGGAAACATTCAACAACATTTATATAAAAATTTTAATATAAATTATATAGAATTATTGGACGACGCGCCAATAGATTTACATACCGATGATAAGGGAGTATATGAGACACTTATCAGACTAACAGTACATTATAACAACATTTAAAAAAATAAAGGAGATAACAAAATGGCAAGTGTAACAAGTGGAGTATATCCAGTATATAACAATATCTTTAAAGTTGGTAAAAAAGGACTTGCATCAACCACAGCCGATATGGTAACAATTGCAGATTGCGAGACTTTCAGTATTTCAAATGACACAAACATTGAGGAATGGACTCCAATGGACTTAGGTGGAGACAGACGCGCATTAAAAACTGGTCGCGGTTTTACAATCTCAATTTCTGGCAAAAGAAATGTTGGGGATGAAGGAAATGATTACATCTATTCAACTGTATGGGCAACTGGTCAGCAATCAGAAACAAAGTTTGAATGGGAAATGCCAAATGGAGACAAGGTTTCATTCAATGCAGTAATTAATGTAACATCACTCGGCGGTGATTCAACGGCAGTAGATGCACTTGAATTTGATTTAATCTCAAACGGTGCAATTACTTATACACCAGCAGCATAAAAAAACGATGGCTGGCACAACTGCCAGCCATTTTTCATATTATTAGATATAACAAATATTTAAACAAAGAAAAGGAGAAAGAAATGGCACAAGTATATGATATTAGTTCAAAACTAAGTGGAGAAAAGAAAACTATCAAGATTGCAGAAGGTGTTGAATTTACTGTAAAAGATGGGATGAAAGAAGTATTAAAGGTTATGGAAATACAAAAGAAGGAAGACCATGACATAAAGGATATAAACGCCGTTATAGAATTATTGTTAGGAAAAGAAGCACTAGCAAAAATTGATAAATTAAATTTAAGTTTTTCTGACTATGCTATAATTGCAAAGACAGTAATGGCTGCCGCAACGGGCATAACATTGGAGGACCTTGATAAACGATTTCGAGACATCTAATAACGAAGCATATTATGATCTTTTTGACGATTATGGACTAATCGAAGCAAGTTTTGCACAACAGTATGGCATAAGATTAAGAAATGAAGACGATATGACATGGGACGAATTTTGCAACTTATTATCTGGATTGAATGGATACACCCCATTAGGAAATATCGTAAGAATAAGAAGTGAAAAAGACAGGGAAACTATAAAAAAATTCTCGCCAGAAGAAAAAAGAATATACACCGAATGGCGAAAGAAACAATTTGAAGAAAAAGAAATTAAAAAAGATGATAAAACAACAAAAGAAAACTACGATAGAATGATGAAAGATCTACAAATGAAGTTAAAAGTAATGGCGATTAATTCACGAAGTAGATAATGGTGCACGCAGTGGTGCAATACTGGGCATCAATAAGGGCGGCATAAAAACCGCCCTTATTTTTTTAAAAAAAATAGAAGGGAATAAAAAATATGACATCAGCAAATACAGCAGGACAAATTGGAATAGATTTGACCTTAAATAATAATAATTTTGAGAATAATTTAAGAAGTACAGTATCAGGTGCATTCAATGGCTTAAATTCTTCAAATGTTGTTGGTAACGCAATGTCAAAAATAGGAAAAATTGCTGGAGCGATATTTTCAGCAGCAGTATTCGGATCTTTTATAAAAGATTCTATTGAATTAGGATCTAATTTGGCGGAAGTTCAAAATGTAGTGGATGTGGCATTTGGTGAAATGTCTGCAGCAGCAGATGAATGGGCTTCACATTCAATAAAAGATTTTGGTATGTCAGAAACTACCGCAAAAAGAATGTTAGGAACATTCGGTTCTATGGCAAAAAGTTTTGGATATACAACAGAACAAGCGTTGGGAATGTCAGAACAATTAGTGGGCTTGGCAGGTGATGTATCTTCATTTTACAATATATCACAAGATGCAGCATACACTAAATTAAAAAGTGTTTTTACAGGCGAAACAGAATCTTTAAAAGATTTAGGCGTTGTAATGACACAAACAGCATTGGATGAATTTGCACTTGCGAACGGATTTGGAAAAACTACGAGTGCGATGAATGAACAAGAAAAGGTCGCATTAAGATTAAAGTTTGTTACTGCACAGTTAAATAGTGCGAGCGGAGATTTTGTAAGAACACAAGATAGTTGGGCAAACCAAACTAGAATATTGTCGGAACAATGGAATGCTTTTAAGGCACAAATTGGACAGGCTTTTATACAAGTATTAACACCAATAATTAAAGCTCTTAATATGTTAATGGAAAAACTAATCGCATTGGCAAAAATATTTAACCAATTTACAGCATCAATATTTGGAAAACAAGACACAAATTCAATATCTGGTGCCGCAAGTGATATGGCAGATCTAACTAGTGCAACAAATGAACAGACAACTGCGCAAAAGAAATTAAACAAGTCATTGATGGGTTTTGATGAATTAAATAAATTGGCTGACAATTCTAGCGCAGGTGGCGGCGGAGGTGCTGGTATTGGTGGTTTTGGCGATTTTGATGCAATAGCAGAAGCTGGCGACGAAACAAACAACTTAAATGGCGCTTTAGATGAATTAAAGGTAAAACTCGATTCAATTTTTAAAAATTTTAATAATGGTTTTGATAGTGTTTTTAATATTTCAGAACTTGACGAAATAGCACTACATATAAAGAATATCGGTAAAACATTAGCCGAAATATTTAACAGTGAAGAAGTTAAAAGTGGTATACAAACATTTACAGAAAAAGTGTCTTATGCTTTAGGCCAAATAGTTGGTTCAATTGCAAGTATTGGCGCAACAACGGGAACCTTCTTATTTGGTTCACTTGACAAATATTTAACAAAGAACAAAGGAAGATTGACTGACAGAATTGCCGATATGTTTGGGACAGCTGGAGATTTATGGGCTAAAATGGGAGACTACGCCGCAGCAATTTCTGAAATTTTTTCAGTATTTAGAAGTGAAACAGCACAAGAAATCGGTTCAAATATATTAGAAATGTTTATAAATCCATTAATAGATTTAGCAGATGTATTATTAAAATTTAAAACAGATGTGTTTGATGTAGTAACTGGTCCAATAGTCGAAAATGTTGATTTGATAAAAGAATCATTTAATGGATTTTTGGAAACATTATTACCAGTATCTGAAACATTTGCAACAATGATGTCTGATTGGGGTCAAAACATAGTTGATCTATATGATAATCATGTACATCCATTTATGCAGTCTTTAAAAGATGGATTAACCGAAATATTAGAAACTTGTTTAAAAGCTTGGAATGAAAATATAAAACCAGTATTAGATCAATTGGCTGAAAGATTTTCGACAGTATATTCAGAACATCTAAAACCAGCAATGGATAAGACATTTGAAGTATTAGGAAAAATAATTGACATTTTAAAAGTATTATGGGAAAATATTTTGGAACCACTTTGTAATTGGATTGCAAAAAATGTCTTTCCAGTTGTTTCGGTTGTATTAGATTTAGTTGGTAATGCAGTTTTAACAATAATAGGGTTTATAGGAGACCAAATAACAGCATTAATGACTTCGCTAGGTGGTCTTTTAGACTTCATCACTGGTGTGTTTACTGGCGATTGGAAAAAAGCATGGAACGGCGTAAAAGATATTTTTAAAGGTGTATTTGATGCGCTTGTAGGAATAGTTAAACAGCCAATTAATCTTATAATTGACCTTATCAACACAATGATAAAAGGAATTAACAAGGCATTACACATAAAAGCACCAGACTGGGCAGGCGGCGCAGAATGGGGCGTAAATATACCAGAAATACCACATTTAGCAAACGGTGGATATGTAGCAGCAAATACACCACAATTAGCTTTGATCGGCGATAACAGACGCGAGGGCGAAATTGTTGCACCAGAAAGTAAAATCACAGAAGCAGTTAATGCCGCATTAGTTCCAATGATGAATACATTAATTCAGACGCTTCAAAATATGTCAGGTGGCGATATAATTATACCAGTTTCAATAGATGGAAGTCAATTAGATAAAGCAGTAGTAAATGCACAAAGTAGAACAGCATTGCGTAATGGAGGTATATAAAAATGGATTTAATTAAAATAAATGGAACGGCGTTGCCAGCCCCAAC
>CAYVSD010000017.1:26913-31376 GCA_964453315.1 uncultured Muribaculaceae bacterium
TTTGAATTATTACAAATGATTTGTTTAGATTGTGGAATGGAGCTAGAAAACACAGAAGAAGAAATATTGAAACTTTCAGCAAAATTTGATGACGAAAGTGCAATACCATTGGAAATGACGGCGGACGCAGCGTATACAACATATAGGGGCTTATTATCAGATATCGCAAAAGCGCTTGGCGGATTTGCAACAATAAGCAGAAGCGGAAAACTATGGATACGAAAACTAAAAACAGACGATGGTGCAATATTATATGACAACCAGATTAATTCAAGAGAAATTACAGATTATGATTGTGAATATACTGGAGTTTTTTGCAAAATAGGCAACACAATTTATTATGCTGGTGAAGACGGCAATTATTTAGAAATTAAAGATAATTTATTAAACACTGGATTAGGCGCCGAAAAACAAGATTTAGTTGATAATATTTGGACACAAATACAAGATAATATATATACGCCATTTAAGGCTGAATATGTTGGGGATCCTTCTTTAGATATTGGTGATAAAATTAGATTAAAAACCAAAGACAACGAAGAAATAACATCAATAATTTTTTCGAATGATTGGAAATATAATGGAACTCAGCGCTTAGAAGCAAGTGGAGATAATCCATATTTAAGCACAGCAAAAACGGCAACACAAAGACAAATTGATGATTTATATAACAAAGTATCTGAAGGTGGCGGCGGAACAAGCGGCGGCGGATATGCTGCCTATAGATATCACGGCGCGACATACCACGAAATAGGATATGGCGATACGAATAAGGAAAAAATAATCGATTTAGGCGTTTCTAGCAATAAGGAAATTAACACAACATTAGTTGGACAGGTGGAAATTTATGCAAAAGAAGCTTGTAAAGTTTACTTTGAATATTATAGTGAAGATTTAAAAGTAAACTTATGGACGCCATCCGACGAATTACACAAAGGATTAAACTTAATTAATTTATATTGTGTACTTCCTATAGTGACAACATCAGATTTAAATTATATGAAAGTCTACATTGGGGTAACACCATTGAGTGAAACCACAGAATTCGAATTTCCTATCACAATAGATGTAAATGCAATAGACTGTGTTGTATTTGGCGATTTAAACGAAGAAATAATTGAAAGAACAGACTATAAAAGAATAGAAGAAACTGTAGGCTTATTATTATTACCACAATTACAATTATCTGAATTGACAGATTCAGTAGAAACGGAGTTAACATAATGGAAGGAATAGCAACAATAAAATTAGAAAATGTAAAAACAGGCGAAGTAAAGGAATATGTAGAACATAATATCATAACTGGGATAGTCCCAAACATAATTAGAAGTAACCCAGCGAACATGTTATCATATCCAGCGGCAGCACAAGACTTGTTTGGGGGTATAATGTTATCAGAAAACGAAATAACTGAAACAACTGAAAACTGGGACAAGATATACCTACCAGTTGCAATGTGTGGAAACGGAAATTCAAGCGCAGAAGGAATTTCAGGAACATTATCGCTAAAAGAATTGGATAAAGAAAGAAAACAATTAAAACAAGTTTGGTATTGGAACACATCGCAAGGAAATGGAAAATATAATTGCATAACATTAACAAACCCATTAATTTGCAATTATAATAATAATGTGTTTTATGGCAAAAACGACAACACAAATGGTGTAATATTTAAGAAGCAGAACACAGTAAATAATTATTGGCGAGATGTTGCAGATGGGAATAATGACGAGATTATATTTTATGTTGATAGAGATAATAATCTTATGTACACATTTACATTGAATTCTCTTACCCAAGGAACAATAAGGAAAAGACAGTTTGGAATTGACAAGCTTTATTTGTGGCAAAGTGCAACGGCAAACCCAACCAGAGTGGATGCACCAGAAAGAGCGTCAAGAATTGTTGACGAACAAGTGATCACATTTTCATCCATGAATTTTTCGAGTCAAACAGTTGACGCATATGTAACCGCGTCGTTAAATTATGACAAAAAAACAAACGAATTGTTCATAATAACAATCAACAGATATAGTGGAATCGTTTATTATATTAAGCTTGATTTAAATGATTTTTCAAATATAGTAAAAACAGAAACAAAAGTTGATTATTCAAATTATTTAAATAATAACGGATTAAGATGGTCATTTTATCATGTTGGAAATTCAACTCGACAGCATACTTATAGGGTAAAAACTGATACAGTACCAATGAATGATAATTATTTCTATATCCAAGCACACCCTACAGCATCAGGTGGCCATTCGGTTTATATAAAAATAGGGAAAAGTGATTTTACAATTGCAAGCGGCGGCATAATAGACTTTGGCTTTTTAGTGACATATTTAAATAATGGATTAAAGATTAAAAATCATATATACTATTATAATACACACTACGAAAATGATTCAAACGGAAGATGGATTTTTGATACAGAATCTGAAATGTTTAAAAAAATTGCAGAAAATAATGTAGCAGACACAGACATAATAACATCAGGTTTAACTAGACTATTTGCTATTACAGGTGAATATGTAATTGCATATTCACCAGCATATGACAATACAGCGGTGGATATTTATGTAAATCCATTTTATTTGGCAACAATAAATAATATTACAGAGATAACTAAAACCAATGAACAAACGATGACCATATCATATGTTTTAAAGGAGTAAGAAAATGAAAGGGAAGGCAATAATTGAACTAAAAAATATAAATAATGGAGAAGTCGAAATACACGAAGAACATAACATAGTAACAGATGCTATTTATAATTTTGTATCACAGAATCCATGGGGATTAAAAAAAGATAATGGTCGTTCACCAGCAGCACAAATGTGCGGAATTGGGCTATTCCAACACGCAATTGAAGAAAGTAGAGAAGAATATAAAATAACACAAATTCCATTAGCTTTTGCAGGAAATTTCAGTTCAACCCACGAACGAGAAGGAAGCATGGTGGGATCAAATTGCAAAACATTAGCTAATGGGGTACAATATCAATATGTATTTGGACCAAATCAAGCAAATGGACAAATAAGCGCAATCGCATTATTGGATGGAACAGAAATTACATCATCATTTTTCTCGGCACCAGTTCCAAGCAGTATGTCAAATAGACAACTATGTAAAACCGATGTTGCAGTAGGTGTGCCAGTTTATTTTGATGAAGTCCAAAATATTTTATATTGTTTAAAAATAAATAATTCCGATTATACACAGATAACAGACCTAACATTAAATAAAATAAAATTAAAAAACAAAAATTATGTTGATATTTTTGCAAAATTACCTTCTACAAATAGTCTATGCACAGTTGAAAGTATAAGAATAACGCTAGCGAATGATTTGGCGCGCGGTAATGACATCAGGAATGTTTGTAATTGGGTGTTTGTAAACGGCGGCAAAATACATATAGTTTCACCAAAAAGAAATTCATATGTGTTATTGCATACGGAAATTACAATGACCAACGGAAGCGTGAATCAGTACGAAGTGGACCATACGCAATATATGACAGCAAATGGAAAATCATTCGCTACTGTAAACAATTATAAATTTGGTTCTGGATATACTGAGTCGACTGTAGGATTCCAAATTAATGCAGCGCCATATTATAACGGAAAAATTTATTTACCAATAGTTAATACATCAGATATAGGAACTGGATATATAAGCACAGATATTTTGTGTGATTATTTAGTTGTTGATTTTAATACAAATAATGAGATTGAAATAAAAGAAATAAGGAAACCAAGAATATGGGGAAATTGTATAGTAAGTAACAATATAGTTTATTCCTATTATTTTTCAAATACATATGAAGCGACATCATATAATTGGATGATAGATTTGAATACTGGTGACTGTTTACAGTTTGGCGGTGCAAGCACTTTAGGATATTCAAATACTTGTATGTTGGCATTAAACAAAGACTTCGTATTATTTGGCTATCATGCTAATGGTATATACGGTCAAATTTGGGCAAATCCATTAAAATATTATACAATAAACAACATAGACACAATAACAAAGACAAGCGAACATACATTAACTATAACATATATATTATACAATTAGTTGATTAATTCATATAATTAATTGCAAGTGAATCAGAAGGGAAGCACCATGACATCAGAAGAAAGAATCCAAAAACTCGAAGGCGATGTTGAAAATTTAAAAGTACAAATTGTTAAGATGGACGCAATAATAAACGAAATACACAACATAGCAACCAACTTAGCTGTATTAACAGCTAAGACAGCACAAACAGCAGATGATGTAAAAGAACTAAAGATAGATGTAAATAATATTAAATCTGAACCAGCAAAAAACTGGAAAGATATAGTATCTTCTGCAATTTCAGCAATTGTTGGCGGAATCATAGCAATTGCAATATCAATGATTTTTAAGTAAAAAATAATTAACAAGTTAGACCACTATATATAGTGGTCTTTTTT
>CAYVSD010000018.1:0-30886 GCA_964453315.1 uncultured Muribaculaceae bacterium
ACGTGAATCCGTTACCAACCCTTTGTAGCATGTTTGTGTGCGTAGCACCCTCGGCTAAGGTGAAGCCGTTTTGTTTCCTCATAATAACTTCCTTTCTGTTTATAGTAATAGTTTAATATTATTATTAATAGTATAATAGTTAGCTTGAAAAAAGTCAAGATTATACAATTAAACAATGAAGGACGAATTACTGTTTAAAATAGGGCAAAGTGTCAGATATATTCGCCTAAAAAAAGGATTTTCACAAGAAGAACTTGCGTTTCAGGCCGGTTTAAACATGAATTCAATTAGTACGCTTGAGCGCGGGATTAATAATGTTAAAATAAAAACTTTATATAATATCGCAAATGCACTCAATGTCGATATTTATGAAATTTTAAATTGCAAATTTTAAATAAAAATCATTTAACTTTATAAGATTTATGCTATATTCATAATATAAGCAAATTACAAATATAGAGGAAGCATTATGCAAACAATCTGCGCAACTGAAGAAAATATAAACTTACGCTACTCGGACATTGATTTTGATAAGAGTTTGAAACCGTTTTCTTTATTAAATTTTTTTCAGGATATAGCAAGTGATAATGCCGAGAATTTAGGTTTCGGATATTCTGCAATTACTCCCAAAAACCTTATGTGGGTTTTGTTAAAATATCGTATTGAATTTAATTCTTATCCTGTTAATATCGGCGAAATGCATCTTAAAACAGAGCCGAGAGGATATAACAAATTGTTTGCTTATCGTAATTTTGAACTTTCAAATAATAATGAAATTGTTGCAAAAGCTTCTAGTATGTGGTCTTTGGTTGATTTTACGACAATGAAAATTGCAAATATAGAAAATTCTATACAAAGTCCTTATTTAGTAAAACATGAAAAGTCCGACAAAGACCTTGAGTTTGGTAAAATCCCGGCTTTGGAAAAAGTCGATTTCGAAAAAGTGTTTGAAGTTCGTTATAATGATATAGATGTTAATCATCACGCAAATAATGGGAATTACATAATTTGGGCATTTGAACCTTTAGATTATAATTTTAGAATTAATCATAAATTAAAAATTATAGATATGGCATTTAAAAAAGAAATAAAATACGGCGAAAAGCTTATTTCTCAAGTGCAAGTGAATGACAATAATACAATTCACGTATTAAAAAATGCTCAAACAAATGAAGATTTATGTCTTTTAAATTGTGTTTGGGAATAAATCTATTATTTAGTTTTTTTTAAATAATCTTTAAAATGTTTTTCTTCTATTTGGTATCCGCAGCCATCGTGAAGTTTACCTGCATAATGTATTTGCTTTGCGGGATAATTTTTACACATTCGGAGCCTATGTTTATAATCAGAACACAATCCGTCTTTTGTAACTAATTTGCACGCGAAAATTAAATTTCCTTCATCATCTTTGCCTTTAATATAAAAGCGTTTATATTTGGGAAAAATCATTTGCATTATTTTGAATTCTTTTTCGGTATAAGTATCTTTACTATACATATAATTGCAGCATTTACCGCATCTTTTACATTCTCCGGTTATTTTGTATGTTAATTTTTCCGGAACAAAATTTGATAAAAATTCATAAAATAAAGATTTTACAAAATCAATCATTATATTTAAATTTTACACGAAATAACTCTTTTGTGTATAATATTGTTATGAAATTTGCGCAAAAAATGAGATTGTATTCATGGGTCGAATTTGCTCTATGGCTTTTAATCATTTCTGTTGCCGTTTTTGGAGTCAGATATCATCATTATTTAAAGCAAAAGCAATATAAAAGTTATCAGATTTTTTTATCAGATGTTGACGGTTTGATAGTTGGCTCTCCTGTTAGATTTTTAGGTATTCAAATAGGTCATGTTACAAAATTACAAATAATATCTTCAAACGTATATGTAAAATTCATTATTACGCAAAAAGATCTTACTCTACCTCAAGGATCTATTGCTACTGTAGAAGGTTCGGGACTTGGGGGGTCAAAATCTTTGGAAATTTATCCTCCCGAAAAAGGTGTCGTTACTGATAAAATTATTGTAACAAAAGATCCGACAAGGTTGGGCAGGGTTATAAGTTTATTTAAAGGTATTTTTAAAGATATTGATGAAATTGTTTCATCATTCAGTTATGCATCGGCTAAAATTGAGGCTGAAAAATACCTCCCGCCGAATGTTGTTATTCCGGATGAAAATAATTCCGGTTTTGCTGAAATAAATAAAAATATCGATTTAATTATTGAAAAAGAAAAAAGTATTAAACACAAATTAAAACTCGATAAAAATAACGAGAAATAATCGGTATAAAAAGTTTTATAATTGATATTATTTATATGCCCGCGCCTAATTCATAAGCAGTTTGAGGATAAACAGTTGAATTTACTTCTCCTTTTTGCCATACCCCGCCTGCAAATAAATAAGCTTTTTCTTCCGGTTCATTTAAACAAGCCATTAAGCCTTTGAATTCGCCTAAAGCATATTGTACAGCTGCTTTTGAAGTGTCAGCAGCGGTCATAATATAATAAAATTCTTTGTTTGAAAGCTGTGTATATTTCGGACAAATTCTGTCTATAAAAGTTTTCATTTGTCCTGAAATTGAATAAAAATAGATTGGAGTTGAAAAAACAATAACATCAGCATCTACCATTTTGTCTAAAATTTCTGTCATATCATCTTTTTGTGCACAAATTCCGCTTGTGTTGCAATATCCGCATCCTGTACAGTAATTAATTTTTTTGTCTCTTAAAAATATTTTTTCAACTTGATGTCCCGCAGATTGAGCGCCTTCAAGAAATTTGTCGCATAATGTGTCAGAATTCCCCTCTTTGCGCGGAGAAGCAGAAATTATTATAACTTTTTTCATAATAAACTCCTTTCAATATATATCAGAATTATAACATAATAAATATGACTGTGCAAAGAGCTATTATAAGTGAAATTCCTACCACAATCCAAAATGCTGAAATTCCGTTTTTCCTCGGAATTGTATTCATTGACGTAACTTGTTTTTTAGTTGTTTTAGTTTTTTGAACAGGAATTTTTTTCTTTTTTGGTGCAGTTTTTTTTGTTAATTTTGCTTTTTCTTCACTATAGCGCTGCGATAAAGATTTTTTTGTTCGTTTACCTGTTACGAGTAAATCTATGTCGTATTGAAGTTTTAAAATATCAGAGTTTGCTTTTTTGTTGTATACGGCATAGTTAATTCCTGCTTCAAACGCTCTTTGCAAGCATTCTAAAGCTATTGTTGCACTTTTTTTTACTACGGAAGCGTGAACAGCTTCGTTTCCGTTCTTTTTCAAAAAATATAAATCATCAATAAATTCTTTTTCTTGTTCATAGCCGTGAATTTTATCTCTTAGTGTCGATAACATTTCATCAAAGGTGATTTCTGTTGTTCGACTTTTACCAAGAACTTTTCTGCAAATATGTTCTCCAAATCGTCTTGTTTGAGTTATACATTGCTCAAAAAATTCTTCGCGGTATAAATTTTCAGCCTCCGTAATTATTTCATACAGATTTTTATCAACATTTTTTAAATAATCAAAATTCGTTCCAGCTCTCATAATTCTTCTCTAAAAGATTATACTATAAAAATTTTTATGAAGTATTGTAAAAATTGTATTCTTATTTGTTAAAAATTTCTTTGACCTTCTTTATAACATTCATAACGGAAAACAAAAATGAGAATATACTCAATATCAAACAGTGTAAATTTTGGCTATAACAAAGAATTAAACCAAACAGTAAACAACAAACTTAAACACGCTAAGGGAAATAAGGAATATGCTGATATCTTATTAAGAGAAAATCAGTTGATTATGGATGTTGAAGACAAACTCAGGAAAGCTGAAAAAGAAAAGAATTATTTCCTTCAGGCACAATATACAGATATTCTGATGAGTAATAAAACAGATATTGTTTCAAGAATAGAAGACCGCTTTCCAAAAATGAATTACAGAAAACTGGAAACAGAGTCTTATAAAAAAGAGATAAAGGCAAGACATTTGGGCAAAGATCAATACCATTGGCTTAATGAACTTGTAGATAATCTTGTTGTATCAGATATCCTCGACAAGGAAATGAAAGAAAGTATAGATAATTACAACAAGCAAAAAGAAGAAGAGTATAATGCTGCGGCAATGATAGAACTGGAAGCAAAAGCTGAAAATTCAAAACAAACAAACAATAATACAAAGAAAGCTGATTTTAAAGCTAAAAATAAAACTTGCAAATTTATTGAAAAATTTGAACCTACAGAATATTCTCCAAAGGGCTTTGTAAGTTTAGGTGGAATGGACGAAATAAAAAACACTTTATCAGATAAAATAATACACCCGCTTTTAAATCCTGAAGAGGCAAAACTTGATGAAGTAGAATATGGGTTAAAAGCTCCTCGCGGGGAATTATTTTACGGACCTCCGGGATGCGGTAAGACTTCTATTATGGAAGCAGTATCTATGGAATCAGGGCTTCCTTTATTTAAATTAAAAGTTTCAAAAGCCGGTTCAATATTTGTAAACGGTAGTTCAAAAAATGTTCAAGAAGCTTATGATTATGTAAAAAAATACGCAAAAGATTCCGGCATGCCTGTTTTTCTGGCAATAGATGAAATGGAATCAATGACGGCTCAAAGAGATGGCAAAGTTAACGAAGAAACACAAAAACTTGTTGATACATTATTACAAATTATTGAAGATGCCAGAGGAAATAATGTAATTATTCTTGGTGCTACAAATCATTATGATATGGTTGATGATGCCGTAAAAAGTCGTATGGACGATAAAATATATATTGGGCTTCCGGATGATGAAACCCGCAGAGATGTATTAAAAATATGCTTAAACAGAACAACAAAAGGACAAGCTTTAGCATCAAACGATGAAGAATTAAATAAAGTTGTAAAACTTACAAAAGGATTTTCAAACAGGGATATTACTATTTTAACGGATAAAGCAGCCCGTATAGCAAGAGCCGACAATAGGCGCGATATTATTGCTGATGACTATATTGTACCTGTTAAAGAAAATCAAAATATGAAAGTGAAAGAAGATTTATATCAAGATAAATCTCAACGTCCGATAATCGGGTTTAGCAATAGATCCGGTGGTAAATTAATTATGTAAAAATAAAAATTAATTTTTACCGCTTCTGTTAATATTGCTGTGCCAATTGTTTTTCAATACGAATAATCCAGCTTTCGTTGAAGGCATTATTATATTGTCATAAAAAAAGACAGGATAAATATCTGTTGTATACTTTACGTTTTTAGGAACAAAGCAATTTTCAGCATTAGTTGTTCCATCCTCGCATATTACTTCTTTATTAGGCATCAAACCGCCATTTACATCAATATATCCCACACAAGGTTTTGTTGCAGTGCAGCTGTACGCATCCTCCGGAAAAACAAATAATGTACCGTCTGCAAGTCTGTATGCATGTCCGGTTGGTTTGTTGTCTTCTCCTATAAAAGTTAAGCCGGAATTTTCTGGCGCAGGAGTGATTATATAATCTGCATTTTTGTCAGATTTAATTGTTGTAATATCGCTTATATAAGCTTGTCCAGCAAGAGAATCATTAAATAAAGCGCATAAACTCAATATAGCTTCCGAAGTATCTTGTGCTCCGTCTTCAGAACAAGGACTAACAGTATTAAAATTCATAAAATTCGCAGCCAAACCGCCGGTTGCAACTTGACTTAAAGATGATATCGTTTTTTTTAATTGAGTGGTATATTTTGCAGCTCTATATTCAGAAACAAGTGTTGGAATTGTCATTGCAGATACAATTCCGATAATTCCAAGAGTTATTAACACTTCTGCAAGTGTAAAACCATGAAATTTACAAGACAATTTGTTTGTGTACGTTGTACCTTTTGCAAACGTGTAGTCTTTTTTATTCATACTATTTCCTCATGATATCGCTTTTGAATGCGTAATACGCCAACTATAACTCTATATATTATTTACTATTTTCTTACAAAAGTCAAGGCTAAAACGGTTGCAAATATTAAAAAGTCCTCGTTATGAGGACTTCAAAGTTAATAATTTTTTATAAACACGCGAGTTCTTATGAAACTTAAGCAAAAATACTTTTTAATGAATCCATTTGAGCTTGTTCTTGTTCTTCTTTTTTTGAATTATTTAGCAATTCTCCGTGATAAAAAGGATTTGATCCTTGTTTATCTTGAGCTGTTTCAGATGCAAAAATAGCCATAAAATGTGATGCCGGAGTAGTTTCAGATGCTTTTTGGGCTTCTGTAACAACAGCATTAACAGATGGCATATACTTGCCGTCAACTCTGTTTGCGATTGCTGCTTGTGAATTTAAAAATTGAATTGATTTTAATGTTTGTTCATTAAATTGGTATTGCAAGGAATTGTTTATTGCAATTTGTTTTTGAGTATTATTGTCAATTTTCCCATTATATAAATCGATTCCTAATTCAGCAGGTTTAGCGGGAGCGTTAACTTGTTGTGTTGTTGTAAGAGACGGATTAAATTGTACATTTTTTTGAGCTGCACGATTAAGGATTTCGCTCGATACTTCTTTTAAAATCGAAGTGTCGATACCATTTTTGTATAATGAAGTATAATTTACATTAAGACTCATTAGCTTATCCCTTTAGTTTCCGTACATGAAAATAATCGGAATTTTTACAGTAAACTTTAAGGTTTAAGACATATTGTTACAAAAACTTTACATTTTATTTTTAAATTTTGCATAAATAACTCTATCAATATTTGCCAAATCTTTAATGACTTTTATTGAATTAAAACCGTTAGTATTTAGCAAATCTGCAACTTCGTTGCTTTGTCCTTCACCGAGTTCAAATAAGATGTAACCTCCGTCGTTTAGGTATTTTGGAGCTTGGAATATTATTTTTTCATAAAACTCTAATCCTTTTTCATCTGATGTATATAAAGCAATTGACGGCTCAAAAGAAACTTCTTTTTGAATATTTTTTTTGTATCTTGGAGCGATATATGGAGGATTGGAAACTATTACGTCAAATGTTTCATCTTCTCTAATTGTTGAAAAAATATCAGATTTTCTAAATAGCGCGCGGTTATATAAATTTAATTTTTCCATATTTTTAAATGCTATATGCAAGGCATCATTTGAAATATCCGAACCGATTACTGTTGCTGACGTATTTTTTGCTATCATACAGGCAATACATCCTGAGCCTGTACACATATCAAGAACTGTTTTAAATTCATTTTCCCTTATAATTTCAATTGCTTTACGAACAAGTATTTCTGTTTCATCCCGCGGAATAAGTACATTTTTATCAACTACAAATTTTTCACCCATAAAATCAGCTTCTCCAATTATGTATTGAATAGGTTGACGGGTCGAAGCACGAAGTTTAGCCTTTTGTTTGACGATTTCAAGCTTTTCTTCGTCAAGTTTTTTGCCCATAATAATATCTGCTAAACTATAACCGGCAAAATGTTCAATTAAAAATTTAACTTCAATATTTGCTTCATTAGATTCAATGCCTGAATCTGTAAGGATTTTAACTATTTCAGGAATTGTTGTCATTTGATTTATCCTTTGTAATATCATGCTCGGTTATAATTTTATCAATTTCATTTCGAGCTTCAAGTTTTGATGTTAATTCTTTTTTTTCAAGATTATATTTTTTACATAACTTTTCATAATAATAAAGCTGTTTTTTTGTTGGTGCTTCTTTAGACATTTTTACTTCTTGGAGAAATTTGCGTTTTTTCTTTTCAAATTCTTTATTTGCTTCTATAATAGGACGTTGCTTTTCTTTGTAATCATAGTATTTTTTACATTCATTTAAATATTTAATTGTATCATATTTAAATTGATCTTCGTATAAAATTTCCGATAAAAATTCAAATCTTGAACAATTTAATTCAAGATAATATTTTTCATCTTCAAAAAATTTTTCCCATAAAGCTTCGATACTTGTTTTTGGAGTCTTTTTTACAAGCGCTCGTAAATAATTACACAGCGCAGATTTTTGATTTTTAGTAAAATTTTGATAAATTTCTTTTTTTATTTCGTACATCTACACACCAAAAATACTGTATATTTAGCGTTTTAAGAAATCTATGACAGAAAATTTATGCTCTTTTTTCTTCTCATTAAAATCTAAAAATTTTCGCACAATAGGATTTGTTTGATGAGAAAAATTTAATTTCTCATTCGTTTTTTCAGTTTTGCCGCCTAAAATTACACCAAGGCCTTGTTCTGTCATCTCATCCATCAAAGCTATTATACCTCGTTATATTATAATAAACAACTCTTGTCACAGAAAATTGATTATTAATATATAAAAAATATATATTATTTACATAAATTAACAAATCTGATTACGTTTTGCAAAATTAGGAATATTTTTTTGCTTCGCGCCATAGTGCGTCATATTCATCAAATGTGTATTGAGTTAGAGGTTTTATAGCAAGTTCTTCCATTTTGCGAAAACGTTTTTCAAACTTTTTGTTAGCTTTTAAAAGAGCCTGTTCAGCGTCGATTTTATTCCAGCGTGCTAAATTTACGGCCGCAAATAAAATGTCTCCAAACTCCTCTTCCATGTGTAAGCGCTCACCTTCTTTTTCGGCTTCTTTAAATTCTTCTATTTCCGAATAAAGACATTCATACAAAGAATCTTCATCTGGCCATTCAAAACCTTGTTTTACTGCTCGCTTAGAAATTTTTTGCGCCGACATTAATGCTGCTTGAGAGCGAGAAATCCCATCCATAGCGGATTTTCGTTCAGTTTTTTCTTCTGCTTTTAGCATGTCCCAATTTTTTTTAACTTCTGCAGCGTTTTTAACATGTGTTGTTCCAAAAACGTGAGGATGCCTGTGAATAAGTTTTTCTTTCAATTCTTTTGCAACGGCTTCAATATCAAAATCTCCGCGTTCCGATGCAATTTGAGAATGTAAAAGAACTTGTAGTAAAACATCTCCCAATTCTTCACGTAAATGGTTCATGTCATTTTCATCTATTGCATCTACGGCTTCATAGGCTTCTTCCAGCATATTCGGCCGCAAAGTTTGGTGTGTTTGCTCTCTGTCCCAAGGGCAACCGTCAGGTGCGCGTAATTTTGAAATTACTGCTATTAATTCTTCTAAATTTTTATATTTCATATTGAAATTTTATCATAAATCATACAAAAGGTGGATTTATATACAGCTCGGTATGCTAGACTGAAATGTGTAAATATAGTCAAAAGAAAGAGGTAAAAATGCCAATAAACAAAATTAGCAGTTGGACTAATCGAATTTTTAACAACACACTAACCGAAAACAATGTAAGACGTGATTCTTACAATCCATTTAAGAAATCTAATTTTCAGAAAAATATATTGATGGAAGATGTTTTTCAATCAAGTAAAAATCATTCTTCTGAGAAATTAAATTTTAGCGGAAAATTAAATGCCGGTTCTAAAAGAATTTACTCCACTTTTGTAGGTTCAATTACAAATTTCGGAAACAAAATTCAAGAAGGAATCGAAGCTATTAACGCTTTTGGAACAAGAATGAAAAACAATATAGTTAACACATGGCATAAAATTAATGAAATCGGTAGCCGTGAAATTAAACTTGATGGTGTTAAATCCGTTTTAAATTATGATATGGCAAACTTGTTTGGCAAATCGCATGAAAGAGAAATTGCAAAAATGGCAAAATTGGATCCGCATACAGAAGTAAAACCAATGCTGACAGAAGCGCTTTCGGCTCTTGAAGCAGATTTGGCAATTGCGGCTTAATAAGGAGGAAAAATGAGAGATTTATCTAATAACAAAAATTTTAATAAAGTAGTTGAAATTATTGATTCTTTAACTATAAACCCAAACCCTGATTCAATTGCGGTTCTCGAAGAAATCGGGACTAATTCCCCTATTGATGAAGTTCGTGAAATGACTTCAAAGGCTTTAGTTAAAAGAAATGAACACGATTCTTTAAAAGTTGTTATTTCTAACAGAGGTAAAGGGATTAATGATATGTCTACATTCGTTGCAATGAGCACAATCAACGAACTTTTATCTCTTGAAAACAAAGAAGAAGCTATGAAAATATTAGAAAATACTATATCAGATGATAGTTTTGAACAAGATGTTAAAGAAAATGCCCGCTCAGTAAAAGCATTAATGGCATTAAGTTAATAATTGAAAAAATAAAGTATTAATTATTCAGGCTGTAAAAAGAATTTACTTACAGCCTTTTTTTGACAAAAAAAACATTTTAAATTAATGGTTTATGCCAAAATACACTTCTTTTAATCGTTTTTTAGTTATGTGTGTATATAATTGAGTTGTAGAAACATCGCTATGTCCTAATAATTCCTGAACAACTCTCAAATCCGCACCATTTTCCAAAAGATGAGTTGCAAAAGAATGTCTTAATGTATGCGGAGAGATATGTTTGTGGATTTTTTCTCCTTGTTTTCTGATAAAATTATAAACATCTTGTCTTGTTTGAGGGGTTGCATTTTTTCTTAGTAAAAAAGCTTTTGACTCCTTATTGTTTTCCAATAAAATAATTTCTCGTTCTTTTAAATATTTATTTATGGCGTTTAATGCTTTTTGACCAAATGGAACAATGCGTTCTTTAGAGCCTTTTCCATAACATTTTATGTATTTTGATTTTAAATCTATATCATTAATTTTTAAATTAACAAGCTCTGAAACTCTTAATCCGCAATCATATAAAAGTTCTACAATAACCGCTTCCTCTTTATTTAAATCTGAATTTAAAATTGAGGTAATTTCTTCCAAACTCATAATTTTAGGTAAACGCTTAGGAAGTTTTGGCTGTTCAATAAGCTGTGTCGGATTGTTTTTTATATATTCATTTGCGCATAACCATTTAAAAAAACCGCGAAGAGAAGCAATTTTACGCATTACGCTGCGGGGATTCAGATTTTCATTACGCAATTTTAATATATAAGAATTAATATTAGAGCGCGTGATATCATCATAATTTTTAGTGCTGTAAAAATCTATAAAAGACGTCAAATCCCTGCGGTATGCCTCTATTGTATTTGATGACAAACCTTTTTCTATTTCGATATATTCAAGATATTGCGAAAGTAATTGAATATCCATGACTACTCATTATACGCATTTGCTATTTTATATAAATAATCATCCTGAGAACGATTTTTAAAGCCCTCCGGAATAAAATTCTCTTTATATCGTTCAATTGCATAACGATCTGTCATTCCTGATATATAATCGGTGACAATTCTTTCTGCAATATTTACAGAACACATTTTACTAACTTTTTCCAGATAAAAATAAAACAATTCTTTGATAACATTTTTTGCTTTATCTTCTTCCAGTTTAGCAGGAGAATCTATATAAACATTTTGAAACATCCATTCTCGTAATTTAGTTGTATAATACCAGCCCTCTTCGCTCATAGAAATATTGGGAGTTCCAATTGAATTATTAACAATTTCGGATATCATTTTATTTAATCTTTTACTTTGATTGGAAGAAAAATATTTAATGCAGTCTTTTGGCAAATCATTTTCTGTTATAACCCCTGCCCTAATAGAATCTTCTATATCATGATTTATATAAGCAATTTTATCAGCAAGTTGAACAACTTTACCCTCACAAGTCGTTGGTTCATAACCCCAAGAATGAGTGCGTATACCTTCGATAGTTTCTTTGCACAGATTTAATTTTTCAAGCTCTTCAACTACCCGAACACTTTGTAAATTATGATGAAAACCACCTTCAACAAGATTATTTAAAACACCTTCGCCGCAATGACCAAATGGAGTATGTCCCAAATCATGTCCTAACGACATAGCCTCAACCAAATCTTCATTCAAATCCAAAGCTCTTGCGATAGATCTGGCAATTTGAGAAACTTCAAGAGTATGAGTTAAACGTGTTCTAAAATGATCATCAAAAGGAGAAAGAAAAACCTGCGTTTTATGTTTCAAACGGCGAAAAGCTTTTGAATGTAATATTCTGTCTCTATCGCGTTGAAAGTCAGTTCGCATATCGCTTTGAGGCTCTTTTATTTTACGTCCTTTAGATTCTGCTGATTTTGCAGCATATTCATTTAATATTTTATATTCTCTTTCTTCTAATTTTTCTCTTATAGTTTTATTCATAAATCTTCCTTATAAAAGGAGTCTACCAAATGTCTAAATCGCTGTCAATTTAATTACTATTGTTTAATTCCTTATTAGAATACTGTTTTTTAAGAAAATTATCAGCAATATCTCCGATTTTGCCTGTAATTATTGCTGAAATTGCCGCAAAAAGCATACCCTTAGATCCTGCGAATAATCTTGCATTACAAAATAATGAAGTTCCTATTCCGGCTAATGCCGGTATACCATATTTTAAAAGTACTGATTCTCTTTCCTGACGATTGTCAGATGTTCCCAAATAATAACATAATGTACCAAATGCACCAAGTACAGATAAAATATCTGTAGGCGCACTTCCTAAAGTTAAATCTCGAACTTTACTGTAAAAATCTTCAGTTTCAATATTTATTGACTTATCCAATGAATTAACAGCTTTTTCATACGATTTTTTAACGGTTCTATATTCTGTCGGATTTGCAATTTTTTCATAAATTTGTAGCATTTCTTCCACTTTACCCTGCCTGAAATCTTTAATTCCAGAACGCAGCGTTAATATATCTTCCAACAACGATTGAGCTGTTTTTGTATTAATTTCTTTATTCTTTAATGATAATAAAACTTCATTCGTGAAATCATCTATTTTTTTAAATATATTTTCACGAGCAACCTTAAATTCCTTTTCATCTGATATCTTTGTAAGATTACTTATATCAAGATTCATTTCTCTTAATTTAGTAATTTTTAAATTATCTTTATAATCAACGGAACGAGTCATTTTTAAAATTAAATTTTGAGCATCTCTTACCAAATCCTTAGGAGAATAAGAAATTTCACGTCTAAAACCTTGAACAGAATGCTGTATAGCTTTTTTAGAGTCTACAATAGCAGATTCGGCAACAAAAGAATTTAGAGTATCAGTTGACCAAAACCAAAAATTACCTTTATTTTCAAATTCTTGATTCATGGAATTTACACTCTGTTTTATTTTCAAATACCTACCAAATAAACCTTCTTTATTAAAATGATTATCATAAATTGTAGCAATTTCTTCATTCATATCAGAAAGTTTTTGCAGCCACTGGTGAAGAGTTTTAGTTTCTCCGTTAATTTCTATTTTTTCAGATAAATTAGTCTGTAATAATCTGTTTTCAATAATCTTTGCGATATCTCTAGCATTTGATAAATTCGATTTTGACACACGATATGAATTTACAACTGTTTGACGTCCAATTTTTTCAAATGTTTTGGTTATTTTAGAATGAATTTTTGCACCAATTTTACCGGTCTTAATCATAAATTTTTTAAAAGCAAAATCTTTTAATGTTGAAAAATTATTAATCGCTTCAAAGTGGTTCAATATATTATCTACGCTCTTTATTGTGAGAGCATATAATTTATTAATATTCGGATTATCAGGATTATCTAAACGCGATTTTTGAATTTTCTCTTCTAAATAATTACGAAATTTGATAAACCCTTTTGTTAAACCCTTAGGGCCGCCTTTTAATAAAAGAAACAAGCCGGCAGCAGTTAAAATTGTCACACTTGCAATAGAGATACCAATGAGCTTTATATTATGGGTCTTACGGGCTTCTTCCGGTGTCATAATTTGTATATCCTGAAAAACATCAGGCATTCCCGGAACCTTTGGAATACTAATACCTTTTAAATTATTCTCCCCAGAAAGCCAATAATCCTCTTTCCGTGTTTTTTTTGAAACACGGTTAAATACATTACCTTCAACTGTCGGAATTGTATTATACATAGTAAACCAGTCTACATTACTAATAAACAATCTAAAATAAACTAAATTGCCATTATTTTAAATGTGTTTAAAGTTTTATTAAGGGAACAATTCCATATCAATAACTTTTGCAGCTTCAAAAGCCGAATTTTTATTTGAAAGTTTATCTTTTACCAAACTTAAACCTTCAATCATATTAGAACGAGCTTTTTCATCATATAAAAGTTTTTCAATTTCTCCGGCTATAATATCTGCTCTGGCATCGTCTTCAAGAATTTCCGGAACAATGTCTTTATCTGCTATAATATTTGGTAATGAAACACGCTTTATACATCTTACAATAAGGTATATCCAATATAATATTTTTGGCCCCTTATATGAAATTATCATAGGGGTTTTGTACAAACAAGCTTCTAGCGCAACCGTACCGGAAGCTAAAATCAAAGCGTCCGAAACACTTAAAAGTGCTTGATTCTCACCTTTTATAACTTTTACATCACAATCTTTTAAGTATTTATTAAACACTTCATCCGATAAATTCGGAGCGTGAGATATACAAAACTGCAAATCAGGATATTTATTTTTCAATATTTTTATTGAATTTTTAAATACTTCCATCAGATTTTTTAACTCAAATTCTCTTGAACCGGGAAATACAGAAACTAATTTTTTATCAGGATCTAATCCGTGCTTTTTGAAAAAAGTAACTCGTCCTGCGGCTTGAGGTAAATGCGAAATTAACGGATGACCGCAATAATGATTGTCAATTCCGTAAGAATTATATAATTCCGGCTCAAACGGGAAAATACATAAAACTTTATCTACATATTTTTTAATTTTTTTTATTCTATATTTACGGCTTGCCCATACTTGAGGAGGAATATAATAAAAAACTTTTATCCCGATTTTTTTTAAATATTTTGCAATATTTAAATTAAATCCGCCATAATCAATTAACAAAACAAGATCAGGTTTAAAATCTTCCTTTAAATATTTTATAAGCGATTTCCCAAGTTTTATATGTTTAAATAAAATATCAAATGAAATACCCATAGAAGATAAATTATTTATATGTTCAAAAAGCTTTACTCCTTGAGCTTTTAAATTATCTCCGCCTATACCTTCAATGATGACATCTGAACCGATATTTTTTAACTCTTTTACTACATTAGAAGCATGTATATTACCGGAATATTCTCCTGTTATTATAAAGATTTTTTTTGTCATCTAAACCGCCATAATTACAATATTATGTCTATCTGCATATTCAATAACTTTTTCCTGTTCAACAATAATTGTTTCATTAGCCTCTACAGCAATTAATGAAGCTTTTTTTCTATGCATTGTACGCATAGTTCTCATGCCGATAACAGGAATATCAAATCTTTTATCTTGTTTAGGTTTTGAAACTTTTACAACTACGGCGTCTTTTTTGGCAAGTTTAGCTCCGCGTTTGATACAAACATCGGTTCCTTCAATTGCTTCAACGGCCATAATCATTTTATCTTTAATTACAACAGATTGACCAACATCTAATTTACCCATTTCTTTAGCAAGCCAAAATCCATAATTTACGTCTTCCATTTGTGCATTAGTTGGTTTGTGTTTCCCTAAAACTCCGGCAGGTATCATTAAATTTTTGATAAAAATTGTTTGATCAAGAACTTCTATACCTATTTTTGCCAATTCATCAACAATAATAAGCATCACCTTATCATCATTTAATCTAACAGCTTCTTTAAGAATATCAATTGCACGTTTGTCAAATTTATGCAATTTCAAAAGAACTTTTTTATGAACTTTACCCAAAAAAGTCAATTGTTTAATACCTTCATCTTTAAGAATTTGCTCAATACGATTAACTTCTCCGGGATGACAAGAATATACTTTTGAACAATATTTTTTTAATTCATTACAATTGTCATTTGCAAGAGAAATACAAACAACTTCAAATCCATTTTCTTTTGCATGTTGAGCCATTTTTACAGGTAATGTCCCGTCTCCTGCTATCAAACCTTGTTTATTTTCTAATGTAATTCCCACAATAAATATCCTCTTTTTTTACTGTTTTCTTAAATTATAAATTTTTTCAACTTCATTTTCAGGTAATATATTAACACCACCAAGAAGTTTTGCACATATTAATGTTTTAGCATAAGCTTCTGCTGTTTCAAGTTTTAAAAAAGCATCTTTTAAATCCTTGCCGCCGACAATAACTCCATGATTTTTCATTAATACTACATCATACTGTTCAAAATATTTTGAAGTATTATTAACAAGTTCGCTCGATCCGGGCAAAGCATAATCGGCAAGCGGAATTTGTCCAAAGGCATAAACAATCTCTGCCATTACTTTTTCATCCATATTTGTTCCCGAAGCTGCAAATGCACTAAGATATGGACTGTGAAAATGCATTATAGCATTGATATCAGGACGTTTTTTATAAAATTCTATATGTAAAAACTTTTCACTTGATGGCTTTTTATATACTCCTTTAGGTTCACCTGAAAAATCAATAACGGAAATATCTTCTTCTTTTAAAAATCCGTTTGCACTACCTGTTGAAGTTATTAAAATATTATCCGAATATCTTACAGAAATATTCCCGGAATAACCCGGAGTGTATCCGCTTTTAACTGCAATTTTACCATATTTAATTATTTTATCAATAATTTTTTCAATCATTATTCTATTCTTTCTCTCTCTGGGTCTTCTATATCAATAACTTGAGCATATTCAAGCACAGCAGGCTTTTCAGGTTCAAATTTACGCCTTTTTGAAGAAGGAAGTTCCGGTCTGTCAGAATTTTTTACGTAAGCAACATTTTTTTCTTCGTCTTCAGGGCGTGTATATTTTTTCCCAAATCTTTCCGGATTTTTTATTTCCATTTTTTCGTAATTGATATTTGTACCTTTTGTATCAAAAGCAACATTTATACCAAAATACGTTCTTTCTCTGGTAAAATCGTAACCTAAAATAAGTCTGCAATCGTCCGGTCCTAATGCAACCAGAAACGCATTTTCTTGGAACATTTGCCCATTTGGAGAATCACTGCCCATATTTATATAACCTGACCAACCTACGGACAAATATTTTGTCAATCTGAACGCTTCGGTGATTCTTAAACTTTGGTGGCCATAACGATAAGCGTCATAAACCGGTAAAGGAGTATGGTCTTGATATCCTGAAATAAAATATTCAAAAGTCTGCATCCAGTTTTTATATTGTATACTAACTGTCGGTCCAAAACGGGCAATAAATTGCGTATCGCCTGTACCGTATAACGCAGCAGAACCTTGCATTAAAAGTCCGGCACGAACATAAAAACGATTCTTTTTGTTTTTATATGAATATAACGTCTGACTCAACTCAGCCATATATCTTGTTCTTGTCGTGGACATATTAGATGTATTCAGTTTTTCACCATTAACATTTCTGTCATCATTTTGCATTAAACCAAAACCAAATCTATGGCGGAAACCTAAGTTCATTTTTTTACCTAAAAAATTAGGATTGTTGTAAGCTTTATCATAGTATATTTCAGCCATATATTTAGGCATTCTGGCACCCATAAACCATTCATCATCATAAGTATTTGCGCCATATTGCAAGAATAAATTATCATCTAAAATTTGTTTACCTTGCAAATAAAATAAATTATTGGCAGAACCATAACCTAAATATGTTCTGTTATAGCTGTTGACGTATTTAATCAAACCGCCGATACCAAATTTATTTTTATAATTCAAATATGGCACAACTTTAATTATTGAACTGCCGGGACCGCCAAAAGTGAAACCCGGACCGGCAAACATACCGATTTTATTGTTTGAACCGAGTTCCGGATAATTTGCTTCAAAATAAGTATGCTTTTTATTGGTATAAACAGTCATACGTGGCCATTTCATAATATATCTGTCTTTATGATAGATTTTAATATTTTTTGCTCGAATTACGTCATGATTTTTTCTTGCATCAATGTATAAATTTTTTATATTTAATGTTATTTGACTGCCTGCAGGATTTCCGAACAATAAAGCTTGTGAAGCAGGATCTACAATCATTGCGTTGAAATCCGGTCCTACAACCTGAGTCATAATTCTTTGTATTTCGGATTTATCTGAATAAAAAGTACCTTTTGTTAAATGAAGAACATCCTCTTTTTGCAAAGCTGTTTCTGCTGTTGCGTTTGCAGAATTCGTTTTAGAAACAACGTCATCCATAAGCATTGTTTCTTCATTCATATCTATTTCCAAATAATTACCTGTTGTTGGAATACCGTTTTTAAAAACAATTACATTACCGATACCCTTAATTATATTAGAATATTCGTTATATATAATTGTATCTGCAATAATTTTTGTGTCTTGGGGAGGTATATTTAAAACAGGGCGGTCATTTGCAATAATATCTCCCGTTTCTTCGTCAAATTTTATATTTTCTGAATCAAGATACATTTCTTTCTCAGTTTCACTTTTATTAATTCCGCCGGAAAGTGATAATGTTTCCTCTGACATATCGATATCTTCAGACGTTTCTGCTTGAATAGAATTTGAAATTACTGTTTCACTTTGTGTATTTTCATTTTCATCTATATTATTTTTTCGCCAGAATTTCCAATTTATAGGCTTTTGGGATTGTTCGTCCGGATTGTTTTTATATTGTTTTTCCAAGATTTTATTTGACATTTTTAAACGCATTTGTTTAAAAAACGGCATATTATCAGGATCTACATCTTGATATTCTCTGGCATCATCTAAATAAAAAATAGCAGCCGGATCAAGCATTCCATTATCTTTTTTATCGTCAGTATCATCATCTGAAGATAAATTAGCACTTGCCGGCATAAAAGATTTAAATAATACTTCTTGGTCCGCTGTAACCGGAATCATACCTTCAGGAGCAGTAACCTCCATGTCCTGCGAAAATGCCGGAGCGGAAATGAATGTTAATATTAAAATTATTGAAATTAGGTATTTTTTCAATTTATTTATCTCCTGAATTTAGATATAATTAAGCGGATTTGTCGGTTTTCCGTTTACACGCACCTCAAAATGACAATGAGGGCCTGTACTATATCCGGTAGAACCTTCGCGCCCAAGGGTTTGTCCTTTATTTACCATTTGGCCGTTACTAACTGCAATAGTGGACATGTGAGCATATAATGTTGTAATCGGTTGTCCGTTTACAACTCCGTGATCTAAAATTACACATTTGCCATAACCGCCATACCAGCCGGAATAAATAACCTTTCCGTCATTAGAAGCCTTAATTGCACCTCCGTTCGGACCTCCTATATCAATACCGGAATGGAATATACGACTTTTAAATATCGGATGTATTCTCCAACCAAATGGAGATGTTATAGGTCCTGCAATCGGTTTGATAAAACCGGTTGAAATTATTTTTACCGATGAGCCGCTCTTTGAGTTTTTCTTAGTTAAACTTGCAATCATATTTTGAATGCTTGCAGATTGTTGCGCTAATTCTTTTTCTGTTTTTTCATAGTAATTTTTATCTTTTTGGAGACGCTCAATCATATTTTTGTTTTCTGCGATAGATTGTTGTATAGAAACTTTTTGATTATTTATATTATGTATGGAAGCTGCTATCATACGTTTTTGATTTTCAATTTGAGCCTTCATTTGTGCTATTTGGTTAGCTTTTGCTTTTACAGCCTGCATTCTTCTATAATCTTCCTGAATAACTATTTTTTCAAAATAAAATGTATCCATTAAAGAATTAATGCTGCGAGCTGATAATATGAGTTCAAACATTCCCGTTCTTTGGTGTTTGAAAACCTGACGGATTCTATCTTTCATTGAAATATCAATATCGCGAAATTCTCTGACTGCAACATTAAGTTGAGCTTCCATTGTGCTTAAATTTGAAACCAAATTATTATACTGTACGGTGCTTGATTGTAATTGAGCAGTAGCTTTTTCAAGTTTTTGCTGATTGGAATTTAATTTGTTTTTTTCTTTACGAAGCTTTAAATCCGCTTGTTTTTTCTTTTGCAAAATATAATTACGCTTTGAATTTGTTTGTCTTAATTGTTGATTTAATGCAGATTGAGAAGGCGCACTATAACCGGGTGCTCCTGTAATTCCAACCACCGCAAAAAATATCCAGCTTATAATTATGTATTTAAAAATTTTATTTATGTTCATTTGAGATCCGGTTATCTGAAAAGTATCGGTAAAAGCATTAAACCTACCGTCCAAGCAAGAAATGTTATTGCTATTACAGCGATTATTGCTTTTTGATGTTTTCTGAAAAATTCCATTTTTTCTCCCCTTATATATTTAACAGTCTACTATCAAAAAAATGTTTGTGCAAGAAAATCCTAACTAAATTTACAAAATGAACTTTTTTATTTTACAATCGTTATAAGAGTATAGAGGTAAAGATCATGACAGATAAATGTACAAAATACGAAGCTTTATTTACCTTCAGAACAGAAGAAGAACTAAATGAACACATAAAAACTTGTCCTGAATGTGCAAAAATACATTCCCAAATGCAAAAAGTTTCAGAATTAATACAAGAAGTTAAACCGCACTATTTGAAAAAGCAAAAATATAAACCAATCAAACAAGCTGCATGTATTGCAATGCTTTTAATGGTTAGTGCAACTGCATTTGGTTTAATTCGTATGAATACAGATATTACTGACACGCTTATGTACGGAACAACATTAAGTGCTGAAGATCTTGGATTTCCGGTAGATTCTTACGGATTAATTTCGGTAGAGTAGATGAATTTTAATAAAATAATAAAAGAAAATAAACAAAATATAAAAAATATAATACGTCTTATAACAAAAGAAGATAATGAAGATTTGGAACAAGAGGTATATTTTAAAATTTGGAAAAATTCTGAAAAATATAGTGAAAAAGGTTCTTTAAAAAGTTGGATATCCACAATCACAAAAAATACGTCTCTTGATTACTTAAAATCTATGTATTATAAAATTTCGCAAAAATCGACCTCAGATGATTTCGAAATTACAAATATAAAAGACTTCAAATCTTCACCTGAAACAAATGTTATAAGTATCGAAAAACAAAACAAAATTATTAAAGCAATTGACAATTTAAAACCTAAATTCAAAGAAGTAATTATAATGTGTGAAATTAACGGATATTCTTATGAAGAGTGCGCGCAAAAATTGAAATGTCCGATAGGTACAATAAAATCAAGGATTTTTAATGCCAAAAAACAATTAATAGACGAGTTACAAGATTTAATATAAATGAAAGGATTAAAATGAAAAAATTATTATCAGTAATTACATTAACAGCAATACTCTTGTTTTTGGGAATTTCTGCTCAAGCACAGCCTCCTACAAAAGAGCAAATTCGCCAAAAATTTGAACAGCGCTTAGAATTAACCAATAAGCAAAAAGAAAAAGCTAAAGCAATTCATCAAAAAGGACGCGAGCAAATGAAGCCAATTATTATGAAGTTGGAGCTTGCAAAAAATGATCTTGAACAATTAAAAACGGCCGATACTGACGATAAAACAAAAGAAGAACAAATTTCTAAAAAACAAGAAGAGATAAAATCTCTTGAAAAACAAGCTCGCGAAATTCGTCGTCAAAATAGCCAAGAATTTGAAAATATATTAACTAAAAAACAGAAAAAAGAATTAGAATTGATGAAAGCTGAGGGAAGGGCAAAATTTAACAAAAAACACCACCCGAGACCTCCGTTCAAAAACTTCAATTCATCTGATTTCTTCACTCCACAAAGGCTTTTTCCGCCCAGAGAATTTTCAAAATAAATAATATTTTAATTTTCCATAGATTTTTGACGAGCTTCTTCGCTTTTTATGAAATTGCAAAATTCCTCTAAACGATTATCTTCCATTGCATCGATTAAAGCTTGAATATCGTCAAATTTCTTTAGGGCGAATCCTGTTTCTGCCAAAAGCACGCAGTCATTACAAAGCCTATAATCCCCATATTGAATTGATCCTGCAAGACATTTATTTTGCCCGCAGCAATCACATTCAAAATATTCATCTATTAAATCCGGATTTTCATCTAAATCATCTTTAACCATTTGAGCGGCTACGATTTGCATTTCTGCAATTATTTCTTCTTTTGATTTTGTCATTATTTTATTAACTCCTTCATCTCATTTACAGCATTTTCAAGTCCGGTAAATACTGCTCTTGATATGATACTATGCCCGATATTAAGTTCATATAAACCTTTAATCTCGTGCATTCTATGAACATTTTCATAATTTAATCCATGGCCGGCATTAACTTTTAAATCTAATTGTTGTGCTAATTCAGCAGCATTTTTCAATTTTAAAAACTCAGCTTCTTCATCTTTTGTTCCGAAGGCATTTGAGTAACTACCGGTATGAAGTTCGATAAATTGAGCACCGGTTTTAGCACTCGCTTGAACCTGATCTTCTGATGGGTCAATAAATAAGCTTACCAAAATTCCGGCTTCTTTTAGTGGTTTTACAAAATTTGTTATTTTTTCTAATTGTCCTGAAACATCTAAACCGCCTTCTGTTGTTACTTCTTGACGTTTTTCCGGCACCAAACAAACAGAATGAGGTTTAATTTTAAGAGCAATTTCTTTCATTTCATCCGTAACCGCCATTTCAAGATTTAAATCCGTATTTATAAAACTCGATATAGCTTCGACATCTTCATCTTTAATATGGCGTCTGTCTTCACGCAAGTGAGTTGTAATAGATGAAGCCCCGCATTTCTCACAAATTCTTGCTGCTGTAAGAACGTCGGGTTCAACCCCTCCTCTTGCATTTCTTAATGTAGCGACGTGATCAATATTTACACCTAATAACATTTTATATTTTCCTCATTTTTGTAATTTCCAAAAGCGCTGTATAAGAAGGCAAAATGGTTATTTTTTCTGCATTATCACCATTTGAAGCCATTTCTAACGCTTTTTTAATATCTTCTTCTACGATAATTTTATCTTGCGCAATTCCTGCATATTTTAATCTGACTGCCATATCTTTTGCTCGAATTCCCGAGGTTATAACAAGTTTTTTTGCATCTCTTAATTGTTCAAAATCGCTGTCCCAAAGCCAAGAAATATCTCTACCGTCAGCATAATTATCATTAATTGCAATAACTATATTTGAATTTAAATCAACTGTTTTTAGCACTTCACTTGCGCCCGTAGGGTTTTTAATAAGCTGTATCAAAGCTTCATGCCCGTTAATTATACGCTTTTCAGTTCTTCCGAAAATTGATTTATATTCTTCAACCGCATTTTTTATGATTTCATAAGGGGTTGAAAATATAAGAGCGCAGGCAATAGCTCCTAATGCATTATAGACATTATACAATCCAACCAAATTTATTCTAAATTCATAATTTTTCCCTTCGAATTCAATTTTTAAAACCGAATAATCATCATAAATTTTAACAAAACCTTTTATATCAGGCTCAGGCCTTTTGTAATTACATTTTGAACAATGATAATGACCTTCTTGTGCAAAAAAGCGCTTGTTATATTCTAATTCTTCCCCGCAAATACAACTGAAATTTTCACTTGGCGCACAAGATTGAGTATTGTGTGCAGATGAACAAAACTCAACTTCTTCTAAACCGAAATAAAAAGCTTCTTGGTTATTCCCAAAATTGGCAACCAAAGGATCATCGGCATTTAATATTAAGATAGGTTTAATTTTATCAATTGCATTTTGTATAAAACTTGCAGTAGTGGAAAGTTCGCCATATCTGTCAAGTTGATCTCTAAATAAATTTGTAACAATTAAAAAATCTGCCGGTAAATAATCATATAATTTTGTCAAATATGCTTCATCGGATTCTAAAACAGCAATATCGAAATGTTGAAAGGGTAAATTTAATGCAAAGACATTAGCAATTCCTGTTAACATATTAGCGCCTTTTACATTATGTATAACTTTTGAGTCTTCTTTTTCAAGAATACTTGCAAGAATTCCTGATGTCGTTGTTTTACCGTTAGTTCCTGTTATGGTAACAATATGGTTTGCGTATGTCTTACAATATTTTAAAAAATTCGGACATATTTTTAATGCAACCATACCGGCAAAAGATGTACCACCCGAATGTTTTAGTATTTTAACAGCAAGGTATGCAAGTTTTGAAATTATTAGCGCAATAAAAAATCTCACTTTGCCCATAAATAGTCCTTTAAACGTATTGTAAAAACAATAAAATTATATTATATTGAAATCATAATACAAAAGTAAGAATTTTTTTCAAATGCTGACCTTATTTTTTACAATAATTTTTATAGCTGAAGTAATTATTGCCTTACAAGTTATTAAACTAATAAACAAGGCAGATTGTGCTGTAATTGCCCTAAATAGTCAAATAGAAACATTAACTCTGCAAACTAAATCAACTGTTATAGATATCAGAATAATTATAAATAAAGCACTTTTAAAAGTTTATGATTTCGGCGAAATTCTTGAGAAACAAAAAAATAAAGCTAAAAAATCCATAATAAAAAATATTTTAACAACTATTTTATTTTTAATGCTAAGTTCCAACGGTAAACAAATTTTGACAACTATTGATTTAGTATTTACTGCAATTGAGTTTGCACAAAAGTTAAATAGCTTTAGAAACGCGTAGTTACTGATTTTAGAAGGTTAGCCCTTGAAATTGGAATAAATTTATGCTACAATAAACTCGTAATTTAGAAACGAGGTTTACAACTATGAGTAAAGACAAATCATTTTCATTTGCTATGGGATTATTAGCAGGTGTTGTCGGTGGAATTGTCGCAGGTGTATTATATGCGCCAAAATCCGGCGAGGAATCTAGAAAAGAACTTAAAGAAGCTGCGTGTGAGTTATATGAAAAACACGCTCCCCAAATTGAAGAAGCTAAAAAACAAGCTATGGAATCTGTTGATTTAATGAGATATAAATTGGAAAGACAATTTAGAAAAATCAATAACTCCGTAAAATCAAAAAAAATGCTGAAAGCAAAAGAGCTTGAAGATATTGAAAACGGAGAAAATAACGATAACGAATTTGACTATTAATAAGGAAAATAAATAATGGAATATCAAATTTCTCAAATAGCTTTAAATAACGGATTAACTTTTCTTGCAGTATCAACCGCAATTGTGTTGATTGTTGTAGGCGGATTTCTTGTAAAATTGCTGATGGATTTATCTGTTTTAGCAAAAAATGTAAATGAAACATCTGAAATTCTTAACGAAGAATTAAAACCTACACTAAATGAACTTAATAAAACCATTACTTCATTCAATGCGCTTGTACAAAACACAGGTGAAGGTATGGGTAATGTAAAAATCGGTTTAGAAAACGCTATTTCAAAAACAAAATTATTTTCACAAAATATTTTTGGCGGATTTTTAAAAGGATTTATGACCGTTTATACACTATTTTGTAAGAAAAAATAAACATTTTAGGCAATAAACGTTTAGAAAAAATAATTTATACTATGTAAAAAAGGAGAATTAATTATGTCATCAGTATCAAAATTTGTAGCAGGCTTCGCAATTGGCGGTGTAATCGGTGCAATCGCAGGAATTTTACTTGCACCAAAATCAGGTGAAGAAACAAGACAACAACTAAAAGAAACCGCTCAAGATATGCTTAAAAAAGCAGACGAAACAGCAAAACAAATTCAATCAAAAGCAGATGAAACTGTTACCAAACTTCAAAAAGAAGCAGAAGAAATTAAAGGCAAAATTCAAGATAAAATTCAAGATCTTGTAAACAAAAAAGAAGATAAAGAATAAAAAATAAAGAATAAAATAAAATTGAGAACGGGGCGCGGATTTTTCAATCCGCGCCCCGTTTTTTAATATCAATTTTCTTTATATATATTCATAATTTTATAATAATACTTTATTTTTATTATTTACTCCTATCTAATCTGTTTATGCTATAATAATTTTCACAAGGAGAGTTTATATGGACGAAAAACGCGCGATAATAATGGTCATTGATTCAATGGGAATAGGTGCTATGCCTGATTGTGAGGATTTTAACGACACCCCTGAATGCAACACTTTAAAACACGTTTGTGCATTTAATAACGGGCTTAAAGTTCCTAATATGGAAAAAATCGGGCTTGGGCTATTAGGAGATTTTGAAGGTATAAAAAAAGTTGAAAATCCTACAGGAACGGTCGCTACTCTTGTTGAAAAATCCAAAGGAAAAGACACGACAACAGGTCACTGGGAAATTGCGGGTTTGATTTCAGAAAAACCGTTTACAACTTATCCTGACGGATTTCCTAATGAATTAATCGAAAAATTTATTGAACAAACAGGCTGCGGAGGAGTTCTTGCAAATTGCCCTGCCAGCGGCACTGCCATAATTACAGAACTTAATAACGAACATCATGCTACAAAATTTCCAATAATTTATACATCAGCTGACAGCGTATTTCAAATAGCGTTAGATACAGATTTAATTCCTTTAGAAACCCTATACGAATGGTGCAAAATTGCACGCAAATTGTTAGATGATGGTGATTACAACGTGGCTCGAGTTATTGCTCGTCCTTATAAAATTATTAACTCCAAACCTACTCGTATTTCAAAAGACAGACGTGATTTTTCAATGGCGCCAAAACATACCTATCTTAATGAACTGAAAGACGAAGGAGCTAAAGTTATTGCCATAGGTAAAATCGAAGATATTTTCTCAAAATCCGGAATAACACACGCTATTCATACAGGGTCAAACAAAGAAGGACTTGAATTAACGCTCAAAGCTGTTAAAAATGAACTTCCATTAGAAGATATCGCTTATAAAAAAGGAGCAAAATACAACAATAAAACATTGATATTTACAAACCTTGTAGATACAGATATGTTGTACGGCCACCGCAATGATGCAGCAGGATACGGGCGCGCAATCGAAGAAATTGATACCTATATAAAACCGATTATTGATAATATGAATGACAATGATTTATTAATAATAACCGCCGATCACGGATGTGACCCTTGCGTAGAGGGAACTGACCATACGCGCGAAAAAGTGCCTGTTCTTTACTATTCAAAAAGTCTTAAATCTCAAGGAAATTTAGGCGAGTTGGAAGGTTTTTACACAATTTCAGATCGTTTAAAAAATTGGTTATAAAAAACATGTAGAAATTTAAAAATTTTGTTATATAATATTTACGTGAATAGAAATCCACAGGTTATAAGAAAAAGGAGAAACTAAAATGGCAGTAACTATTAGTGATGATTGTATTGCATGCGGAGCTTGCGAATCAATTTGCGACGCAGTATTTTCAATTGAAGATAAAGCAGTTGTAAACGAATCAGCAGTAGCAGACAACATTGACAGCGTAAAAGAAGCAGCAGATGCTTGCCCTGTTGGCGCAATCTCTGTTGAATAATTCCATGTAATAACCAAATATAAAAAGAGAACTCCAAAGAGTTCTCTTTTTTACTGTGTAAAAACTAATTGTTAAGAGCCTTTTATATGCTTTATATGAATTTTAAATAAATAATATATACATTATATTTAAGATATACGCCTATTTAAGAATTGTTAACAACATTTAACACCAAAAGGCAATTCTTTAGAACAAAAATACTTTATATAAATGTAAGGGAAATTTCAAAGAATAAAACAAAGGGGAAATCAATAATAATAATTATATTTGTGAAAAGGATATAAGTAAAAAAAGTTTTTTATACTCTCTCTCTCTTAATATCCTCGTGTTTATTTAATGTTGCCGTTATCTTAATGGCAACTTTTTTTTGCTATAATCCGTTTATGGATAATCTTTTTGATTTCGATATGAGGTATAACAATGTAATCGGCACGGATGAAGCCGGCCGAGGACCTGCTGCGGGCGGGGTATTCGCTGCAGCGGTTTATTTCCCGGAAATAAATCAAAAATTGCAAAATGATCTTGCACGCTTGAATGATTCAAAGCAATTATCTAAAAAAATTCGCGAAGAACTTTACGGAACAATTATAAATAATTCAATAAATCATGTAGCTTTTATCGGCGTAGAAGAAATAGAAAAAAATAATATTTTAAATTCATCTCTAAAAGCTATGAAAATAGCATGCGAAAGCGTTATTCTTCAGGCAAAATTAAAGTCGGATGAATTAATAACGCTTGTTGACGGAAACAGATTGATAAAAAATTATATTTATCCCCAAGAATTTGTTATAAAAGGAGATGCAAAATCTGCATCAATCGCTGCAGCAAGTATACTTGCCAAAGTTGAACGTGATAATTATATGGAAAAATTATCACAGGAATTTCCGCAATACGGTTGGGAAAAGAATGCAGGATATTTAACTAAAGAACATCTTGACGCAATTGATAAATACGGATTGACAAAGTATCACAGGCCGTCTTTTTTAGAAAAACATTTTCAAAAACAATTAACTTTATTCTAATAAATTATTCATAAATTCTGCGACCAATTTGAACCTTAGTAACATAAATCGTCTCACAAGAACCGTTACCGCGATCGCCGCCCCAGCCGCTGTCATTACGTGACATGCTTGTATGATATTTTTTATCCTCATAAGACATGTCAATCAAATCGCCTTCAATTTTAATTCTGTCCCATTTTTTTATTTTTAGTAATGCAGCCATAATGTTCCTATTTGCAGGAACTAAATGAGAATGTGAAAAATGCGCATTTGAATATTCCCAAGGCAACGCCGGAGGATTTGTTTTTGCTTGTGTCCATAATACACGCGAACCCAAAACTTCGTTTTTCTGGCTATAACTTTTATAATATTTATTATAAAAACGCTTTTCGCCCATTTTTCCCCAAGCAGTTCCCAAATCATAAAGTGCTGCGCTATCAAAAAAATTAAAAGTGAAAACGAAATTATGATTGGAAGCAACCGCAGTTCCTGACAATTCGTAATGTGCCTGAGGCATTAAAAGAATTTTGTTTTTATTAATAAATGATTGATATAAAAAAACTTTCTTTTTCTTTTCTTTTTTTGTGTAATTTGTTTGAATCGGATTAGATTGAATATTAATAGGTTTTGGCGCAATACCGGAAGGAACTGCAACTCCAAATTTTAACCAATATAAAAACCAACCTTTAAAAATAATTATTCCCAAAATTAAATAGATAATGAAAGCTTTTTCAACGTCTTTTTGGTGTTTTAATACGTCAGCTTCCAGTCTTGCGTCAATGCTTGCGGTATTAGAGTAATTATACATTAGTAACATTATAGTTTATAAGCCCATGAATAATCATCCGAATTAACATTTGTTAACAAAAAAGATAAAATTTTAAAGTTCTACCCCAAAACAGACGATAAATTATTTGTAATCAGAAGTAATGGAGTAAAGTAATGCTAAAGAAGATAACAACACCATCCGATAATAGATCTGAATGTGTTGAGTTAATATTAAGAGGAGCAAAAAGACGCCGCACATTGGCGTATTCAAATGCATCAGAGATAAATTCAGATGCAGGTATTAAAGCAAACTTAAGAGCTGTGAAGTAAAATTGAAATAAGAAAGAGAGCATAAAAATAAAACCGGCAGTGAAAACCGCCGGCTTTTTATTTATAATAAACTTTAAATGAATTTATTTGTTCAAATATTTTGTTATAGTCGCCTGAAAAATTTATGCATCTATCATCAATAATTAAAAATGCAGGTTCTTTTACATTTGTGACATCTGATACATATTTTTCTAATCTGTGATTTAAGAGCCATTGTGCAACTTTCATTTTATTTCGCGTAGTGAAAATTTTTATTTTAAAAGTATTTGATAATTTTTTTAAAAAATCTTTCGCTCCAATTTTAATTTCAGGCAAAACATTTTCATCATAATTACCGTCATAATTATTTAATACTCCGTCAAAATCAATTAAAATAGTTTTTTTCATCATAAATCCTTGCTATATTTTTACATCACGCATTTTATTACAAGCCCCACTTGTGGACAAGTCCCACTTGCAGGCTGAATATATTATTGTGTTAGAAAAATTTAAAAAACAATTAGGCAACAGGATAAAAAAAATTCGAGAAAGCAAAGGATTATCTCGAGAAGAAGTTGCGTTTGAATGTAATTTTTCCGGTTCTTATATGGGGATGATAGAACGAGCGGAATATGATTTTAAAATATCCAAATTATATAAAATAGCAAAAGCATTGAAGGTTGATATAAAAGATTTGCTTGATTTTTAATTTGTAAGTTGGTCTTTCAGCCTAATAATATGGTTTTCTTATTACTATCTCTCCTAGGGAGAGAAAAGAATTTCTTAGCGAAGGATGAGCTTAGAAATTCAAGTGAGGGGTGGGCTTTGTGCTACGCGCCCCTTGCGGGGATCAACCCCCACCCTAACCCTCTGCAACTCGCTTCGCTCGTGGCTCTGCTCGGGCTATTCGAGACAAACCGCCCGTCTATCGTCGTTGCCGCGGTAGCTGTAGTCGTATCCCGCAACCGCGCTGCCGAAGCTACGGCTGTAAGCGTAGTCTGTGTCGTAAGGCTGTGACGACCACAAGTCGAACCAAGACGCGGTTGATTCAATCCCTAAAGCAGCAAAGACATCAGATTTGTTTGTTGTCCAATCTAGACCGTCTTTAAAATTGTAAGAGTTTGCGTCGCTGATTGTATCGTTTCCATAGAGTACTCGTGCTATCTTTGCTAAATCACTTGAGCTTGGCAGGTGAGCACCGTTTTGAACCTTGTCACAATAGTCATTTGCTAATTGCCAGTAATCGTTGTATTCACTACCATCATAACTTGATGTATATTTTGGCATGGTATAGCTTGAGTCTACTGCTTGGATAAGTGGTAGCATTGCAGAGTTTGCTGTTACTGCTGTTGAGGCTAAGCATACATCGCCTATTTGACCCGCGCAGGATGAACCTATTGAGGCTCCGTTGAATGCTATTAGGTCATTTGTGTAACTTGTTTTTTCATCTACTACTTTTACTCCATACTTATTAGGTTTTCTTGTTCCGTTTAAATCATATATTCCTGCTAAGCATAAATTTATTGATGTATCCGCTTTATCAGGATCATCTATACATTGTTTGTTATAACTAACGATTACAGGAGTGCCGTCTGCTAATA
>CAYVSD010000019.1:0-9434 GCA_964453315.1 uncultured Muribaculaceae bacterium
TTTTGACGCCAAAAGTTCCTCCGTCTGAAAGACCCTGCGGAGCATTTATTTAATATAACTAATAGTTATTTACCCTTAATAAATATTATGTCGAATGCAATAATATTAATTTTACAAATTATTAAAAGAATTTATCAACTTTACTTGCAAATAAAAATTGTTCGTAATAATATAATCTTGAGCCGAAATGGGCTTTGGTATGCCTATGAAGCGAAATGAAGGTAAATTGGGCTTGTTGCTCGATAAAAAAAGGAGAACGAAATGCCAAAATTAAAAACACACAGATCCGCTGCAAAACGTTATAAAGTTACTGCAAGCGGTAAAATCATGAAAAGACAAGCAGGCATAGGCCACTTGCTCCAACACAAATCAGGATCTAGAAAACGCAGAATTTTCAAGATGATTGATGTATCTGAGTCACACGTAAATCTGGTATCTAAAGAGTTACCATACAAGAAGTATTCAAGATAGGAGCATAAAAATGAGAATAAGACGTGGAAATGCCGGTGTTAAAAGACACAAAAAAATATTAAAACTTGCTAAAGGCTTTATCGGAGCAAGAAGCAGAATTTTCAAAGTTGCTAATATTGCTGTTATGAAAGCATTAAAATATGCTTACAGAGACAGAAGAACTACAAAACGCAATATGAGAAGATTGTGGATTGTAAGAATTAACGCAGCTGTTAGACAGCGCGGAATGAGCTATTCAAAATTTGTTAATGCTTGCAAAAAAGCAAATATTATTATCAACAGAAAAATGCTTGCTGACTTAGCTGTTAGAGATCCTGAAGCATTTGATGTAATTTTTGAATCAGTAAAGTAAATTTCTTTTTCATAACTCCAACCAATGAGACGGTTAACTAAAAAAGTTAGCCGTCTTTATTTTAATCTGTTTTTAAAATAAATTTACTGGTTATTATATAATTTTTTAAAATAATCTTCATCTGTTGCTGCGGCTTGTGTACAAGCCATTAAAGTTTCTTTTGAGGTGCTGTTAAGATTGCAGGTTTCATGTGTAAAAGATTTTTCTGAACCGACAGGTACAATATCGCCGTCAATTAATTGAAAAGTGAAAACATCATATCCCCTTTTGTTTGGCCTTTTGTTATTGCCGTTGATGTCAACAGATACAACAACAGCTTCTCTTGTCTCAATATGAAGTGAAATTTCATCTGCATAAGCTGCAGGCATAAATATAGGATATTTATCTATATTATTATATAACATGTCACTTGAACAAGATATTCCATTAGGATCATATTCAACAATAACAAGCATACCGTTATTGAGTATAAAAGATCCCGCAACTTCACATGTTCTCAAACCGGTATAATTAGGGTTCGGTTCACAAAGAAATTCTGAATTGTAATCAGTAAGACTATCGCTTCCTTGACCGCAATCATGAGAAATTTTATTGTATTTTTTTAATACATTATATAATATTTTAGGATTTGAGTGATAAGTTATAGGTTTTACAGAAACATTATCAGCATCCATTCTTGCAATAGACTCTGAAAGAATCGAATATGCCGTGTTAAACTGTGATCTTGCTTGCGCAGCTTTCTGACCCAGTAATAATTGAGGTATAACTAATGCTGCTACTGCACCAATAACAGTCATTGCAATTAAAACTTCCGCAAGAGTAAAAGCTAAATTCTTCCTTTTCATAATTATCCTCTTTTTTTATAATTATATCATATTTTTACAATGTTCTCAAGCACTGCTTACAAATAAGCATCTTTTAACAATTTTATTTCAAATTCTGAACCTGCGGGAATAGAAATGTTTGTACCTTTTCCAATTAATCCGGTAATCGGTGAGGCAACAGTGCATATTGCGTATCCGGCCCACCCTGTAATTGTTGGAATTGGTGAAAGAACAATGCCGACAGGGTTAGCTGCAAGTTTTGTTGATATTTTACGAGATTTTTTGTAAAAATTTTCACCTTTGTTAATTTTGTTTGAAACATTTTTTAAATATTTACGCTCGCCTTTTATACTGTTGAAAAATATTTTCTTTCCGTTGGCTTTAGTTATTTTGCCGCTAATCGGGACAGATTTACCATTAATGCGCATAGAATTTATTGAAATTTCGATAAGCGCACCGTTTCCGCTCATTTGCGGGTTATGTATATCAGTAATTTTTCCTGTAAAAAGAATACCTGCAGGCAGGGTAATCCCGTTTTTATAAACAGTCGTAGTTGAAGTAAAACTTATATTTGAACCTTTTGCCAGCCAATTATTAACTTTTGTATTTGATTTAACTTTAAATTTTGTCCAAGATGGAATTTTTGCACCCGTTTTATAATTTATTTTAGGAGATACGGGCACATTTTGAGATGTCAACTGAGTAGAAGTGGCATTCTTTACAGATTTAATTGAAGATTTTGAAGGAGAAGAAACCGTTGAAGGTAAAGAAGGTAGAACTTCGTCATTTAATTTATTTGTATTATATTTCTTTTTTATTTCAGCATCAATAGAATAATCCAACTCCAGAGAAAATACCGGAGCAGCAAATAATATAATAAAAATTACAATACTCAGAAATTTTTTCATATTACTTTAATATATCATTAATTGCTTTTGCGGCTTTTTTCCCTGCCCCCATAGCATTAATTGCGTTAGATTCTCCGACAGGAGCAACATCCCCGCCTGCGAATATGCAAGGAATACTTGTTGCACGAGTTTCGCTATCTACAATAATGTAACCTTTTTTATCAGTTTGCAAATCAAGCCCGTCAGAAATTGCAGAAGATTGTATTATAGGATTAGGATTTGTTCCTAAAGCAACAATTACTGTATCAACATCTTCAATAACATATTCACCCGTGCCTATAGGTTTTCTTCTTCCTGATTCATCAGGATCACCAAGCTCCATAATTTCGAATTTCATGCCGGCAACATAACCGTCTTTTTCTAAAATTTCAACAGGTGCGCGTAAAAGTTTAAAATTAATACCTTCTTCTTTCGCGTGCCTAATTTCTTCAAGGCGCGCAGGGAGTTCTTTTTCTGTTCTTCTATATAAGATAGAAACTTCTTTAAAACCAACACGAACAGCAGTTCTTGCTGCGTCCATCGCAACGTTTCCGCCGCCTATAATTGCCGCTTTTTTGCCAACACGTATAGGAGTCGGACAATCTTGTGTACATCCTGCTCCCATTAAATTGACGCGAGTAAGAAATTCATTTGCAGAATACACCCCGTTAAGATTTTCGCCTTTAATATTCATCATTTTAGGGAAACCCGCACCCGAACTTATAAATATTGCATCAAATCCGTCATCTTGTAATTGTTTTAGAGTAATTGACTTACCCACAATTACGTTAGTATGAAATTGAACGCCCATTTCTTTTAAATTCGTAATTTCTCTGTCTAAAAATGTTCGAGGAAGCCTGAATGGAGGAATTCCATAGCGCAAAACACCGCCTAATTTGTGTAAAGCTTCAAAAACAACTACTTCGTGGCCTGCTTTACGTAAATCAGCTGCGGCTGTAATTCCGGCGCACCCTGAACCGACAATTGCAACTTTTTTACCGCTTGGATTAATTTCAACTTTAGCAGCTTTTGTATTATCGCCGACATAACGTTCCAAAGCTCCGATAGCAACCGCTTCTCCTTTTATACCAAGAATACAATTCCCTTCGCATTGTCTTTCTTGCGGACAAACACGACCGCAAACTGACGGGAGCATGCTTGTTTGGCGAATAATATCTCCAGCTTTTTGAATATTATCTTCTTTTAACGCCTGAATAAAATCCGGAATTTGAATGTTTACGGGACAACCCTGAACGCATCGTGGATTTTTACAATGCAAACATCTGGAAGCTTCAAGTTTCACTTGTTCCGGTGTTAAATTACTTTCTACAGCGTCAAAATTTGAACGTCTTTTTATTTTATCTTGTTCCTGAACTCTTTGTCTTTGTTGTACCATAACTTTATTTTATCATAAAAAGTGTATAAGTGACAAACTTTTACACTTATGCTAAAATATGTTTAACGGGGATATAACAATGGACTTAAATATTTTAATACTTTTATTAAGCATAACGATTACAGGTTTAATAGCATGGATTTTCACTTCAAATTATTATCGAAAAAAAATCTTTTCTTTAGAAAATGAAAATAGCATGCTTAAAACTCAAACCGTAAATAACGAAAAAATAGCAAATGAAGTTCAAATAGCATTTTCAAAAATTGCTCAGGAAGCAATAAAATCACAGCAAGAGCAATTAACCGCACAAAATGCTGCTGCTTTACAAAATAAAATTGAATTATTTAAAGCTCAGCAAATTGACCCGATTAATACTTTATTACAGCAATTCAAAACAAGCATAGATAATTACCAAAAAAGCCACGAAAAAGAATCACTTGATATCAAAAATGCAATATCAACAGCCGAGAAATATGCAAAAGCACTTACAACTAATCAAAATGCAAAAGGAGAATTTGGTGAAAAGTGGCTCGAAAATATTTTGAATTTTACCGGATTAAAAGAAAATATACATTATAAAAAACAAGTTGTAACCTCAGATGTAAAACCGGATTTTCTTATAATGTTACCTGAAAATAAACATCTCATTATTGACTCGAAAGTAATTCTTAAAAATTATATTGAATATTGCAATTCAAATTATGATGAGAGTTATAAAAAACTTTTTATTTCAGATTTAACAGATTGTATTGTAAGTCTTGGCAAAAAAAATTACGAAGAAATTGAAGAAACAAATCAACCGGGATTTATTTTAATGTTCATACCGATTGAAAGCTGTGTAAATATGATTTATTCAGATGAAGAATTCAAAAAAGTGATTGAAATGGCAAATTCTAAAAATATAATAATAACAGGAACAGCCTCTCTTATAGTGACTTTAAGGCTTGTAAATAATCTTTGGATAAGTAAAACTCGTATTGATAATGTGCAAAACATTATCGAAACAGGAGAAAATCTTTATCATAAAATTGCAACACATGCTCAAAATTTGTTAAATATTCAACAATATATAGACAAAGCACATGATACAATACATACTGAAATTAACAGATTTCAAACTGACAAAGGAAGTGTATTTAAAGAAGTTCAGAATTTGCGACAATATGGTATTGAAGCAAAAAGTTTAAAAAGCGGAAAAAAAATTGTAGAAAATTCAATTCCGGAAGAATTTTTACAGGAGGTTTAATATATGGAAAATATTAAGAAATTTTTAAGTTTTGAAGGCATTTTAGGCCGCAGAGAATTTATTATAAATTATTTAATTATAACAATCATAGCAAATTTAATATTTAATTCTCCTGTTGTAGCTTATATTTTGATTAATCCGTCTATCATCAGTACTGTTACCACTTCGGCAACAGCATGGTGGCTACTTTTGGGAAATATAATTTCAGCATGCGCTATATTCCCAAGTATAATAAGAAGAATAAGAGATGTTGCTCCGGAACAAGAAGACAATAATATTTATCTGTATTCAATTATAGTTCTTGTAATAATGTTTTTATCTTCAACTACTTTGGCGGGAGTGTTATTTCAATGGTTAAATATTGCTGCCATAATAAGTTTAATGTGTTTAGAAGGGACAACTTCAAATAAACCAAAAGACGAGGTTATTCGTTTTAATTGGGGCGCATTTTTAGGAACATGGATTTGGGGGTTATTTAACAAAGCGCCAATTACTTTATTAATGATTCCGTTATTTTTTACAACCGCATCATTACCGTTTGCACTGTTGTGCGGAATTAAAGGTAATGAATGGGCTTATAAAAATAAAAAAGAAGATGTTGATTTAGAAAAATTCCACAGAGGACAAAAAAATCAAGCAATAATTTGGTCAATATTTATACCAATTGTTTATATTGTTTTGTTCATATTTATATTTGTTACATTAGGAATGGCAATTGGAAGTTATGCTAAAACTCATCCGGATTTTAAGGCTAATATTGAAAAAAATATAAAAACATATCAAGAAATAAGTATAAAAAGCTATTTTTCGGATATTAAACAAAAAGGTGACGAATATCAATTTTATATTGATCCAAAAACTTGGAAAAGAATGTCAAATTCTGCAAAAATGTCAGCCTTTAATAGTGCAAAAGAATATGTTGAAGCTCAAACTCCTTCAAAAAAAGACTCTGAAACTTTAAAAATTATGAATCATATAAAAATATACAGTTCATTCAATAATGAATTACTTGGAGAATACAATCTTAACGAAGAAGTATTAAAATCCGCTTTTACAAATAAAAAAGCAGGTCTTAAAGAATTTTCAAGCTTTTTCAAATTAATAAAAGAAGGCTATAGTTTCAATAATAATCCTTCTATTCCATAAAAGAATTATATAAAATTATGGAAACAGATGTTGCCAAATTTAGAGATTCAACTGTTTTTGCCATTTCTATTTTAACGGAAGAAGTCGCAAAATCGCATAATCGAGGGGACAAACCATCTGCTTCGCTACCAAACATCATCACGCAAGGCAAAGTTATTTTATAATTTTTTAAAGTTTTTGTTGCTTTTGGTAAAGTTGCAACACGCTCAAAATTTTGAAAAATATTTTTTAATTCTTCAAATTTTTCTATATGAACTACAGGAATTTTCCATAAATTCCCAACAGCTGAACGTACAGTTTTAGGATTATAAATATCAACACTTTGTCCGAATAAAACCACGGCTTGCGCTCCAAATGCAACGGATGAGCGAATAATTGTCCCCAAATTTCCGGCATCTTTTATATTTTCAAGTAAAATTACTTTTTTTAATTTTTTAATATCAGAAATATTGTATTTTTTTTGTATTCCGACGGCTACCGCAACAGGTGCAGAATCAGTTGTAGAAAGTTTTTTCAGTACAGCTTCGTTTGTTTCAATAACAATATTTTTTACAAAATCATATTCTTTTTTATGATCTTTGCTAACAAAAACTTTTTCGATTTTTATACCAAAATCAAAGGCTTCTTTAATTGATTTGTAACCTTCAAGTATAAATTTGCCCGATTCATTACGATATTTTTTTTGTTGAAGTTTTGCTGTTTCTTTTACAAGTTCATTATTTACGGCAGTTATTTCCATTTATTTCACCTCAAATTCTTTGAGCCATTCTTTTTCTTGGGAAGTCAACATTTCAAAATCAATAAGTTTTTTTTCGTAATTCATATTTGTAAAAGAATGGATTTTATTATTTTTAAAATAACATGAATTTTCTAAACGGACTCCGAAATATCCTTCTTTATATAATCCCGGTTCTATTGAAAAACATTCACCATCAAGAATATTTACTTTTGCCAATTCTCCGGAGCTTAAACTCGGCGGATATTCATGCACATTAACACCGATTCCATGACCTAAGCCGTGATTAAAAATAAAACCGTCCAAATTCATATTGTCAAAAAACTTGCGGGTATATTCATCTATTTCAAAACCGGTAAATTCGTTCTTTTTAAAAATTTGAGGATAATTATAAGCATGTAAAAAGGCTTTCAAAACTATAGTGTAAATTTTTTTTTGAAGTTTGGACGGTTCTCCTTTTACAAAAACTCTTGTAATATCAGTAGCTAATCCACCTTCAAAATAAGCGCCGCAATCAATTAAAATAAGACTGCCATCTGTTATGATTTCGTCTTTTGATGCTTTAGAATAATGTGCTAAAGCTGAATTTTTATCTTTTGCGACAATTGACTGAAAACTTAAATTTTTAGCCCCATTTTTATAAAATTCTTTTTCAAGTTTAGATGAAATGTCATATTCTGAAAGATTATCATTTTCATTAATATAATTTCTTACAGCACTTAATGCCTTATCCGTACGAGAAAATGCATCTTTAAGATGTTCAATTTCTGCATTAGTTTTTTGTGCTTTCATTAATTTTAAAGGATTTATGTCCGTTTCTAAAGCTTTTATGCCCAATAGATTATAATCATACGCATTTATAGTAGATTTATCAATTAAAATTTCTTCGTTCAAAGATTTTATAAAACTTTCCAATTTATCAAGCTCATGTTGGAAAAATATTTTTACATTTTCTTTAAACACAAAAGCTTTTGCTTTAATTTTTGACGAATAATTTTGAGAGAAATTTCGCATATTGAAAAGATATGAAACTTCGTCTAAATCGGTTATATAAAATGCTTGATTTTCATTAAGATTATTTTGGAGTTTTTTAATTTTATCTTCAACAGAAAGACCGGTATATTTTATATCGAGCGAAATATTTTTTTCATTAATTTTATCATTTTTCCCATCAAATGGGTCAGTATCTAATAATTTTAATTTTAGTGAGGTTTTCAATTTTTCTATTTTTTCTTGGGAATTTTTTTTAGAAAATACTCCCAGTATTTCATTTTGAGGAATGTATTTTATTAATTCTTCTAAATATTTTTGTCCTTGTTGAAGCTTTACAACTGTAACTTTACTATGATCGACTTCAAGATCTGCTTGAATATGGTATCTTCCGTCTACAAATAAATATATGGTTTTTGGAGTAACAAGGGCTTCTCCTGTAGAACCTGAAAAATTGGTTAATTTATAACGTGAATTTTCTTCCAAAGTATTATATTCCACAAGAAATTCGTTTGTGGAATTTACGAGTAAATAACGTAAATCGTTATTTTCCATCAATTTTCTTATATCGAATGTTTCCATTATTATTTTTCGGTAACTTTAATTAAATGCCATCCAAATTGTGTTTGAACAGGATCAGACACAACGTCTTTTTCAAGCGCAAATGCAGCATCTTCAAACGGCTTTACCATAAGCCCTTTTCCGAAATATCCTAAATCACCGCCTACTTGACCTGAGGGGCAAATTGAATTTTCCATAGCGGCTTCTTCAAAAGATATAACACCGTTTTTAATATCTTCATAAATTTTTTGCGCATCTTCTTTCGATTCAACAAGAATGTGGCTTGCTCTAATTTCTTCACTCATAATTGTACTCCTTATTTGATACAAGATGATTATAAAATAAAAAGACTTGCTGTGCAATAATGCCAAGCAAGCCGGAAGTTATAAAACATGAAAAATTTTTTATTTAAGGTGTAAGTCCAAATCATTTTAAACCAAACCGCTAAAAGAATAAATCTTGTCGCAACCCCGAAAAAGTGCCTGGATGTTTTGAACTTACAAATATATAATAAACTGTTATGCTATATAATACACCCTTCTTTAGAATAAATTGTATTAATACTTTAAGGGCATTTTATAATAGTTCTAAAGGATTAGAACAAAAAATAAACAAAGTCTTGATTTTAGATAATTGTTATGTTAGGATTTGGGAGTAACAGTATAAAAGTTGCGTGCGGACGTAACTCAGTTGGTAGAGTATCTGCCTTCCAAGCAGACTGTCGCGCGTTCGAGTCGCGTCGTCCGCTAATTAAAAAAGCTTCACCGTTGGTGAGGCTTTTTTAATTGTGAATGATAGCGACGAGAACGCCATTTGCGTTCGAGC
>CAYVSD010000019.1:9534-29791 GCA_964453315.1 uncultured Muribaculaceae bacterium
GTGAGGCTTTTTTAATTGTGAATGATAGCGACGAGAACGCCATTTGCGTTCGAGCGGATTTTGACGAAAGTGAAATGAGCGCCGATTTATAAAAAAAAAGTTTGCGAAAGCATCAAGCTATTCGCAGGATATATGAGCAAACTTTTCGTACCTATTTCAAGTAAATTAAGCGAATGGAACTATCATGGTGAAAGGTTTGATGAAGCGACTGTTTATGCGACAGCATAAACAAAGCGAAATGCAGAACCTTGAACCGTCAAAATCCAAGACACAATAATTATTAAAAATACATAATTAAATCCGCTTCACCGTTGGTGAGGCTTTTTTAATTGTGAATGATAGCGACGAGAACGCCATTTGCGTTCGAGCAGATTTTGACGAAAGTGAAATGAGCGCCGATTTATAAGATTTACCCTTTCATACCTTCTAAAATATATTCTCTAGCCTCAAGTGCTTCTTTTTTTGTTAAAGCGGGTGTATTTTCAAGCGGATACTTAATGCCAAGCTCTTTATATTTGCCCCTTGCCATATCATGATAGGGTAATACATCAAGAGCTTGTATATTTTTTAATGTTGAAAGAAAATTTCCTAATTCTTTTAAATACTTTTCGTTATATGTAATTTGAGGAACAACAACATGCCTTATCCAAACAGGAATTTGTTTGTCAGACAAATATCTCGCAAACTCTAAAATATTTTTATTGGAATGTCCTGTAAGTTTTTTATGTTCATCATCATTTATATGCTTTATATCAAGTAAAACCAAATCCGTATACTTTAAAAGTTTTTCAATCTTTTTATCATTTTGACGATACAAAATTCCGGAAGTGTCAAGTGCCGTATGTATATTTTTTATTTTTGCGGTTTTAAACAATTCCGTTACAAAATCAATTTGTACTAAAGGTTCACCGCCGGTAACGGTTATTCCACCTTTACAAAATTCTTTAACGCTGTCATATTTTTTCAAAATATCATCAACCGAAAAATGCTGAGCGCAAATATCTAATTTCCATGTATCAGGATTATGACAATACAAGCAACGCATTGGACAGCCTTGTAAAAAAACAACAAATCTGATTCCGGGACCGTCAACAGTTCCGCAAGTTTCTATAGAATGAATATTGCCAAGCATTTAGACCCTACATAGAACCGTGGAAAGTTCTTGAAATAACGTCATCCTGTTGTTCTTTAGTTAATTTATTAAAATTAACCGCATAACCGGATACTCTGACAGTTAACTGCGGATATTTTTCAGGATGAGCCTGTGCATCAATTAATGTTTCACGATTAAAAACATTTACATTCAAATGATGTCCGCCCTTTTCTACGTAACCGTCAAGTAAGCTTATTAAATTTTCTTCTTGTTGAGTTGTCATATAAAATCTCCTTATTTATTTTGCGGTTTACTGATAAATACAAAATTTTCGCTGTTCCCGCTGCAGCATCCAGGGTCAAAGTTTACAGCCAGATCACCCATGAACACTTCATCTTTACCTAAAGCGTTCGGGATAATTGAAAATGTATTTGAAATTCCATCTTGAGCATCTTTAAACGGCAATTTAGCAACAGAAGCTAAAGATGCGACAGCACCATTTGAATCACGCCCATGCATAGGATTTGCTCCCGGAGCAAGAGGAACCCCCTCTTTTCTTCCATCAGGAGTATTTCCTGTTTTCTTACCGTAAACAACATTTGATGTAATAGTTAAAATAGACATTGTTGGAATTGAATTACGATAAGTATAATGTTTTCTAATTTTATTCATAAACGTATGAACCAAATTAACTGCAATTTCGTCTACTCTGTCATCATTATTTCCGTATTTAGGGAAATCTCCTTCAACTTGATAATCAACAACAATACCATTTTCATCACGAACAGTTTTAACTTTTGCATATTTTATCGCAGAAAGTGAGTCTGCTACAACTGACAATCCTGCAATTCCTGTTGCAAAATATCTTTTTACATCTCTATCATGAAGCGCCATTTGAGCTTTTTCATAACAGTATTTGTCATGCATATAATGAATAACATTTAAAGTATTTACATACAAGCCCGCAAGCCATTCCATCATATCATCATAACGTTCCATAACCTCATCATAATCGAGATATTCAGAAGTTATCGGACGATATTTTGGTCCGACCTGTTCTTTTAACCTTTCATCTACGCCGCCGTTAATTGCATATAACAAGCATTTTGCAAGGTTAGCACGCGCACCGAAAAATTGCATTTCTTTACCGACAACCATTGAAGATACGCAGCATGCAATTGCATAATCATCACCATGAACAACACGCATAATATCGTCATTTTCATATTGAATAGAAGATGTTGTAATTGAAATATGTGCTGCATATTTTTTAAAGTTATGCGGTAAATTTTTAGACCACAAAACAGTTAAATTTGGTTCAGGTGCCGTACCTAAATTTTCAAGAGTATGTAAATAACGGAAAGAGTTTTTAGTTACAAGCGTTCTGCCGTCAACACCCATACCGCCGATTGACTCTGTTATCCAAGTCGGGTCACCGGAGAACAATGAGTTGTATTCAGGCGTTCTTGCAAATTTTACAAGTCTTAGTTTCATTATAAAATGGTCAACCAATTCTTGAGCTTCAGATTCTGTTATAATTCCTTCTTTTAAATCTCTTTCAATAAATATATCCAAGAAAGTTGAAGTACGTCCGATACTCATAGCAGCACCGTTTTGTTCTTTTACTGCTGCCAAATATCCAAAATACAACCATTGAACAGCCTCTTTGGCATTTCTTGCAGGTTTTGTTATATCGTATCCGTAAATTTTGCCAAGTTCAGCCATTTCCCACAATGCTTGAATTTGCTCGGAAATTTCTTCTTTTAACTGAATTTTATCAGGAGTCATTTCTCCATCAATAGAATTGTATTGATCAAATTTGTCATATACAAGTCTATCTATTCCGTATAAAGCAATACGTCTATAGTCTCCGATAATACGTCCTCTGCCGTACGCATCAGGCAGGCCTGTAAGAATAGCGGCATGACGAGCTTTTCTCATTTCCGGAGTATAAGCATCAAAAACGCCTTGATTGTGGGTTTTTCTGTATTTAGTAAAAATTTTACTTATTTCAGGATTAACTTTATAACCATAAGATTTGCATGCGCTTTCGGCCATTCTAATTCCGCCAAATGGCTGCATGGAACGTTTTAAAGGTTTATCTGTTTGTAATCCGACAATTTGTTCCAAATCCTTGTCAATATAACCTGCGCCATGAGAAGTTATTGTAGATACAATTTCTGTATCCATATCAAGAACACCGCCATTTGCACGTTCTTGAGCAAACAAATCACAGCATTCACTCCATAATTTTTTTGTGGCATCTGTCGGTCCCGCTAAAAATTTTGAATCACCTTCATAAGGGGTATAATTCCTTTGAATAAAATCTCTGACATTTATTTCTTTATTCCATTTCCCGCTGACAAACTCACTTACAGGGTAAATTTTTTCAGATAAAACCGCTTCCATTTATTCCTCCTAAAATTGTCTGGTAATTTTTCTTCTACAAAAATTGTCTGGTTCAAATTTATTATACAACTAATTAAAAAAAAAACTACTTTTATAAATAAAATTTTATATTTTTTTAATAAAAAAATGTCGAACATTTATTTCGACATTTTTTATTTTGTAATCTTTTTGATTAAACTTTCAACCCAGGAATTTTGCTGTGTTGGCGGTTCTATATCTTTTAGTTTCGAACCAAATTCAAATGTATCAAGGCTATTATCATTTGAAAACAAGCTTCCGCGGTTATCATCTTTTTTCTTTCTTCCGCGCGTCATATAACCGGTATTTCCGCCGCTTCCTCCGTCATTATTCATGTTACTTGCGGCTTTTATAATAGGTGTTGCTCTTCCAATGTTTGCATCGAAACTCATTTTCCTATTCCTTAAGTTTTCCCTTACATATATAAAAAATTTTGCACTTAACTTTTTGTTACATTTGTCGTAGATTGTTAATAAATATTTACAATTCGCTTCATATATTAAATATTTATTAAAAAAATGCCGAAGATTATTTTGGAATAATTTGAGGTTTTATGTCGTTAAAAATTGATTCAAATCTTGAATATATTTTAACTAAGCTGAATGTTCCCGATTCAAGAATACAAGAATATCGGGATAAGACAGTAGAAGAAGTTTTGCTTGCCGAAGCCGCTCAGGGCAATCAAGAAGCGATTGCGCTTGCGGTTGAAATGTTTACTGATGTAGAACAACTTATTGAATTATTCCAACTTTCAGATCCTGAAAATAAATTGGTAATAATAAAAGCCATGCCTTCTTTTCAATTAAAAGAATTAATTGAATTACTTGATGTAGAGGACATGCAGGTAGGACTTCAATTTTTTACGGAAGATAAATTGTTAGATTTATTAAAGGAAGTTCCAAAAGAAGAACTTGTAAAAGTAGTTTTTGAAATGTTTTCTCCGCAACAAGTAATTGAATACTTGCCTGAAGAACAAATGGATAAGTTACTAACAAGTGAAAAAATGGATAAAAGTCTTGTTTTAAAAAATTTACAGGCTTTACCTGCAATGTATTTACAACAAATTATTGAAAGCGTAACAGGAGAAGAAGCGCAAGGTACACAATTTGAATTAACACAACAAATTAGCAGATTTGGAGAAGCTCAATATCATGCAGCATTAAGAAATCTCATGCCTGATCAAAAGCGAGAACTTACACTTGCAATCACAACTCAACACCCAAAAATGTTTGAAATGTTTGATGCTTCTGCGTATACAAAAATTATAGGACGTGAACGTAACAAAGAAGACATGATTAAAGCTATGGGAGTAATTAAACCTGAATATCTCCAAAAAATGATGGATAAATTGCCACAAGATTTGTTATCGGTTGTTTTAACACAAATTGACAATCAAAAATTTGCTGACATGCTAATTAATAAACACCCTGAATTACTTGCAAAATTTATTGCAGGATAGGGGTAAATTTCTAAAAAATAGTGACGCCATATTATAATAAGATGGCGTCATTGTATTGTAAATTTATAAAATTATTTTACGTAAAAATCACCGTCTACGCTAGCATAGATAGTAATATTACCTGATTCAATATTTGTAGCTGCTTGTGGAGCTTCATCTGCAGTAGCACCTGCTGTTCGCATTAATTTCATATTTGATACATAGCTAACTCGTCTTTGATTTAAAGAACAAGATGTTCTTAATTCTTTTATACCTGAAACCGATGTTCCAACTGCAGAAGCAACAACATCTGCTCTTGTTTTCACTTGTTTTGCTGAATCGGATAATAAACCTGCGCATTGAGAATCTTTATTAGATAAAGTAAAGTTTAAACTATTAACATTTGTTGCACCCATTTCAATAGATTTATCTATAAAACCCGAAACTTGCTCCAAAGATTTGGTGTGAACAACAATATTGTTTGAAACTTCATATTTATCAAAAGATCTCTTTCCGTTATTGTATATATAAACCGGCGTTGCAGAATAGTTTGAAGTCTTGATATAATCGCCATTTGCGCTTTTAATATTAGCTTTCAAATAATCATATACTTTATTAGAAATTTCTTTATTTTTTCGTGATGCTTCTTGCATTGATTTTTTATCAGAGGTTTTTATTGCAATAGAAAACTCAACGGTATCAGGCGAAATTTCTTTTTCTGTTGTATAAGAAACAGAAATATAACCCCTTTGAGGTTGGTTATTATCTACGGCTTTAACAGTCATAGGCATTGTAGCAATTAAAGCAGAAATCATTAATGAACTTGCAAGAATCTTTTTCATAATTTACTCCTTTTTATTTTAAATGAGAGACTGTATTATCATCGTGAGAAGTATTTTCTCCCGCATTTTTAATTTCTTGAGCTTTTGCAATAGTATCTTTTATTGATTGTTCAATCATTTCGAAATCAGATTTTCGCATAAGATTATTTATCGCACGAAATTTATTGGTATTCGCTCTTCTCATAATCATATCAAATTCAGAATCGGATAAATTTTTAGCTTCTTTAAAAGACACTGCAAAATCTTTTTTTGTAACAATTACATAAGAAACAGCAATCATTCCCCATAGTAAAACACCTTGGAACACATTTAATATAGGCAGCATATAATTTGGAGCAAGATATTTGTTCCACAAAAACATTGCAACTTGTCCCGGGAATATAACAAATCCTGCAAAAAGGCAAATGCACATAAATGTTGCTATAACTATTCCTCTAAAGCCATTTATTTGAACAATTTTCATATTCGGTCCTTTACTTAATCATTTCAAGAAAATCTTTTTCTGTCAATATTATAACACCTAAATCTTGTGCTTTGTCAAATTTTGACCCAGGATTAGCGCCTGCAAGCACATAAGAAGTTTTTTTAGAAACTGATGAAGATGTTTTTCCTCCGTTTGCTTTTATTAAAGAAGAAGCTTCATCGCGAGAAAGGTTTTCTAAAGTTCCTGTTAAAACAAAGGTTTTACCTGCAAGCTTATCTGATTTAGGAGCCGCTTTTGAAACAGGATTAAGCCCGAGTGCTTTTAAATCTTCCAACATTTTTAAATTATTTTCATTCCGAAAATAATCATAAACAGATTGTGCTATTATTTCGCCAATTCCTTCAATTTCTGACAATTTTTCCAATGTAGCATTTTTTAAATCATCAAGAGATGTAAATTCATTTGTCAAAATATCTGCTGTTTCTTTTCCGACATGACGAATACCTAATGCCGTAACAAGTCGATTTAACGGTCTTGTTTTACTGTTTTGAATTGACATATAAATGTTTGACGCAGACTTTTCTTGTACTAAATCAAGCATCATAAAATCTTGAGGTAAAAGTCTGTATAAATCCACAGCATTAGAAATCATTTTCTTTTCATAAAGCTGTTGAATTAATGAAGGTCCGACATTATCAATGTCCATAGCTTCTTTAGATACCCAGTATTCAATTTTTGAACGCATTAACTGACCACAACTTGGGTTTGGACAGTACAAACCGACAATTCCTTCTTTTTCAACAAGTTTTGTCCCGCAAGCAGGGCAATATTCAGGAGCTTTATATACAGGCAAATCTTCATGATATGGAGTTTCAACCACTTTTATAACTTTTGGAATAATCTCTGCCGCTTTCATAATCAATACAGTATCGCCAATTCTGATATCCAAACGTGCAATTTCATCAAAATTATGTAAACTTGCGCGCGAAACGGTACTTCCGGCAAGCTGTACAGGTTCTAAGACTGCAACAGGGGTAATTACACCTGTTTTACCCGTATTTAATTCTATATCAAGAAGTTTTGTAGAAACTTCTTCAGGCGGAAATTTAAATGCTGTTGCCCATTTTGGCGCTCTTGCGGTAAATCCTAAATCTTTTTGAACAGCTATATCATTTACTTTTATAACAACGCCGTCTGTCGCATAATCTAAATCAAATCGTTTTGTTTCCCACTCTTTACAAAAATCTATCGCGCCTTGAATATTTTTTACAAGCCTTATGTTAGGATTTACTTTAAAACCCAGCTCTTTTAAGCGCATTATACTTTCATAATGACCTTTGATATTTTTATCATCGTTATCTTCAAAAATTGCGGTATAAGTAAACATTGATAAATCGCGTTTTGCCGTAATCGTGCTATCTAATTGTCTTAATGAACCGCTTGCAGCATTTCTTGGATTTGCAAAAACTTTTTCACCGGAAGAAATAGCTTCTTCATTTAATTTTTCAAATGAAGATTTCGGCATATAAATTTCACCGCGGACTTCGAGATTTTTAGGTTCAAAAAGTTTGAGAGGAATTGCTTTAACTGTTTTTAGATTTTGGGTAATTTCTTCGCCTGTAACACCGTCACCGCGAGTTACTCCGAGAGTAAATAATCCGTTTTCATAAGTTAATGCGATTGCAAGTCCGTCAATTTTCAGTTCACAAACCAATTCAAGCTCTTTATTGTATTCTTTGCAAACTCTTTCGTACCACTTGCGCAATTCCTCTTCGTTATATGTGTTATCTAGACTGTAAAGCCTGTATTTATGCGTATGAGAAAAGAATTTTTCGCTAATTGAACCTACACGTTGCGTCGGACTGTCTGGAGTTTTAAACATCGGATATTTTTCTTCAAGCTCTTTTAATTGTGCAAAAAGCTTGTCATACTCAATGTCAGTCAAATACGGGTCTTCTTCTACATAATATTTATAATTTGATTTATTAATTTCTTCTTTTAAATAATTTATTTGTTCAAATACATCCATAAAATTACATTACCATTAATAATTCTCTTATAACTTTTGTTGCAACAGCCGTTGAAGCACCTGATGAATCATAATCCGGCGCTAATTCAACAACATCTGCGCCGATTATATTAAAATCTTTTAAATATTTAAACCATCCTAAAAGCTCGTTAAATGTCATTCCACCCGTTTCAGGAGTTCCGGTTCCGGGCATGATTGAAGTATCAAGACAATCTAAATCAACTGTAACAAATACGGGTTTATTTTTTATACAGTCTAAATCTGAATACTTTTGACATAACGTATTATTTGCCTTCATAAATTCAAATTCTTCTTTCATTCCCGAGCGAATCCCGATTTGTTTAATATTATTTGCCCCGACAATTTTTGAACAATGTCGAATAACGGCACTATGTGACATTTCTTCACCAAGGTATTGTTCTCTTAAATCCGTATGAGCGTCAAAATGAATTATCCCAAAATCATCATAATACTTTGATATTGCTTGAATTTCTGGTAGAGTAACTAAATGTTCGCCGCCTATGCCAAAAACTTTTTTTCCGTCTTTATAAATATCTTCTACATTTTCACGAATTTGGTCTAATGTTTTATATGTATTTCCTAAAGGAAATTCCAAATCACCCGCATCGTGAAAATTAACATCTGCAAGCTCTTTGTCAAAATACGGAGAATATTCTTCCAATCCCCAGCTTGCAAGTCTTATTTGTTCAGGAGCAAATCTTGAACCTGAACGATATGAAACAGTCCCATCAAAAGGCAAGCCTAACATTACTATATCAGATGTATTGTAATCCGGATTTTGTCCCATCCAGCTTCTGTCTAAAAATGGTCCTCTTAACATTTTATACTCCTTTTAATTTGATTTTAACATAAATATTTATACGTTTCTTAAATGTTCGATTTTTAATTCCGGATATAATGTAATTCCTATGACATCAACTTGAAAATTTTTAATTTTGTTTTCTTGTGCGTATGTGTAGACGCCTGTTTTTATATTATTATATTTTGTTTTTGTAACAGCCTCAAGCGGAGTTCCGAAAGAATTATTTTTTCTTGTTTTAACTTCGACAAAAATATATTTTTCGTGAAGTTTTGCGATTATGTCTATTTCACAAAATCGAGAAAAATGTACATTGCGCTCTAATATTTCATATCCGTTTTTTATAAGGTATTCACAGGCTAAATCTTCACCTTTTGCACCAAATTCTCTGTTGTTCATTGTTTAATTCCGCTTCTTACAAAGTTATTTATATTTAATAATTTTTGAACATCATTTAATTTTAAACCATGGCTATATCTCACAGGTGTAATGTCAATTCCGCCTCTGCGCGTATAAAGAGCGCAAATACAAAGCTCGTCATTACTATCAAGAATGTCATATAAGCGCTTATAAATCATTTCACAACATTCTTCATGAAAATGAAATTCCGAACGGAAAGAAACCAAATATTCTAATAAAGATGAAGGTTTAATCGTTTTTTTTGATTTGTAATAAATATATAAATCTCCAAAATCCGGTTGATGTGTAACCCTGCAATTAGAACGTAAAGAACCAAATTTAATATATTTTTCCTCGGATTTATCAGAAAATTTTTCTATAGATAATACCTCGGGCGCTTCTTTAAATTTTGAAAAGCTTAGAGATCTTTCATCCACCAAATCCATAATATCTTCATAATTAGAAAATATTATATCTTGGCGTAAGTTTTCGGATAGAAAATCCGCTTCGACAACGGTATTCAATTTTTCTCTCAAATCTTTTTCTATGAGTTTTTTGCAGATTTTCAAACATTCTTCGGTGTTTTCTCCGAATTTAGACATATTGAATGAATTGAGATAAAGTTTTAGTGATTTTGATTCTATAATATAGGGACTTTCGCAATTGTAGCACAGCTTGAGAACCCTTGTAACCGGTAGACCGTTTTCGGTTAAAGAGGAAAATTCATAACAATGCCAAATATCAAAACCTTCAAACGGCAAATTTGAGGAATTTATTGAATATTGAATACGATTTTCTTCTCTGGGTACGGCAACTAACGCAGAAGGTGTATAAGTTTTAAACCCCTGAGATTTTTTGCCCAAAAATTTAGAAGCAGCTTTATCTGTCAAATTCATAAATAAATAATAACATAAAAACAAGCGGGCGGGGATTTTATCCCCGCCTGCGCTCATGATATTTAAAAGGGGCGTCAAAACGACGCCCCTTACTTGCTTTTGTCGGGTTGAAACCCTACCTATATAACTGCGGCCTTGTCCTGCGAACAGCTTGAAATCGCCGCAGGCTACTCCAGCCTCTGCTCGGGCTATTCGAGACAAACCGCAAGCCAATCGTCGTAGTTGCCGTGGCCCATGCCGGAGTACCCCGTACTCGTGCTGCTGAAGTTACGCGTGTAGTATAAGCCGTAAGGCTCTGACGACCACAAGGTGAAGTATGTCGCGGTTGATTCAATTCCTAAAGCAGCAAATACTTCAGCTTTGTTTGCGTTCCAATTTAGTTTTGAATTGCTGTTGGGTGAGTTTGCGTCGCTGATTGTATCATCTCCATAGAGTGTGCGGGCTATCTTTGCTAAGTCACTTGAGCTTGGCAGGTGAGCGCCGTTTTGTACTTTAGAACAATAGTCAACTGCTAATTGCCAGTAGTCGTTGGATTCATATCCACTCCAACTTGATGTAACTTTTGGCATGGTATAGCTTGGGTCTACTTCCTGGATAAGTGGAAGCATTGCAGAGTTTGCTGTTACTGCAGTTGATGCTAAGCAAACATCTCCTATCTGACCTGCACAAGATGAGCCTATTGAGGCTCCGTTGAATGCAATAAGGTCATTTGTGTAACTTGTTTTTTCATCTACTACTTTTACTCCATATTTATTTGGTTTTCTTGAACCGTTTAAATCATATATACCTGCTAAACATAAATTTATTGAAGTATCCGCTTTATCTGGGTCATCTATACATTGTTTGTTATAACTAACTATTACAGGTGTACCGTCTGCTAATACAAACGCAGCAGGATCCATATAAGGTGCTTTTAAATTTAGTTTTGACACCGTTTTTATATCTGCTACGTTTACGGTATCTTCTGTACCGTCTTTCTTATCAAATTTAATTTTGTCATAAGGTATACAATCTCTTATGTGATCTTTATCACATACTTTAGCCATTTTTAGGTTTTTGCCTAGGCCGTTTACTAAGAAATCATAGGTAGAGTCATAAGTGTCGTTTAAATCACCTGCGGTTTTTGTCAAATTCATGCCTTTAATAATTTTTGCATTGAATACTTTTTGTTGATTGTCTGTGACGATACTGTTAATCTTTGCAATTAATGTCGGAATAGTCATCGCTGCAACTACGCCGATGATTGCAAGGGTGATTAGGATTTCTGCGAGAGTGAACGCATTAATTTTTTTAATTTCCATTAAACATCCTCCTTTTAAATATCTATTCTTTTAATAATTCCTATTGTTAATACTATTATATCATGTTTAAATATCTTTTTCAATAGTTTTAGATATTTTAAAAAGGTATTAATCCTTTTACTAACTTATATAGTTATTTAAAAGGAATTTTATATGAACGGACAAAAACTTTTTGGGCAAAGAATTAAAGAATTAAGAAAACTTAGGGGAATGACTCAGGAGCAATTGTCTGAAAAACTTGGTGTTTTTCAAAAACAAATCGGCAATATTGAAACGGGAACAACATTTACTACAATGACCAATCTTGAAAAGCTTGCCGATGTTTTGGAAGTTGAAGTAAAAGATTTGTTTGATTACGAACATAAAAAAGACCGAAAAAATATTTTAAATGAACTAAATAATATTATAAATTCAGCATCTGACAGCGATTTAAATAAAATATATCGTGTAGTAAAAGATATTGCTATGTAATTTTATCGTGTTAAAATTCTGATATGAACAGAAGTGAATTTATTAAAGCTGACAGAATCGTAATAAAACTCGGTACAAACGTTTTGCGAAACGATGAAGGAGATGTTTCTTTACCGAGGGTATATTCTTTTATTGAAGATATTGCAAAGCTTGTAAAATCAGGTAAAGAAGTTATCGTTATAACTTCAGGAGCCGTAAGTATGGGCAAAAAACGTTTGAACTTATCCGATACAAAAGGTACGGCTATAAAACAAGCTTGTGCCGCAATCGGTCAGAGTAAATTGATGTCTATATACGAAAACGGTTTTGATACTTATGGTTTGGCTGCCGCTCAAATACTTTTGACAGAAGATGATTTTTCTGTAAGAGAAAGATATTTAAGTCTGCGTACAACCTTTAATAAATTACTTGAACTCGGTGTAATTCCAGTAATTAACCAAAATGACACGGTTTCAACACTTGATGTTCCAGCGCGCGTTGTAGAAGAAGATATGCAAGTATGTTTTTCCGATAACGACAAATTATCAGCGCTTGTAGCAAGTGAACTTGATGCTGATTTGCTTATAATATTGTCTGATATAGACGGATTGTACAATTCAAATCCAAAAACTAACCCTGATGCTGAGCTTATTAAATCTGTTTCTGAGGTAAGTGATGAAATTCTTGCTCTTGCAGGTGGTGCTTCAGAAGGCGGACGGGGCGGAATGGAAACAAAGCTTCTCGCAGCACGTATGGTTACAAGGTTTGGCGGAAAAGTTTTAATAGCAAACGGTAAAAAACCTTATGTTATAAGAAAAATATTTGAAGGTGAAGATCTTGGGACAATGTTTTTACCGACAGATGAAAATCTTTCCGACAAAAAACGCTGGATTGGGTATGCAACAAATATTATAGGCAAAATAAAAGTGAATGAAGGCGCAAAACAAGCTCTTATCAAGGAAGAAAAAAGCCTTTTACCGATAGGCGTTATCGGAATAAAAAATTCGTTTAAAAAAGGTGAAGTTGTTTCAATAATTGATGAAAAAAATAATGAATTTGCGCGCGGAATAGTAAATTATGATTCTGATTCCTGTCAAAAACTTATTGGCCGTCATTCTGACAATATATTTGAAATTCTCGGATTTAAAAATTACGATGCAATAATTACAAGGGATAACATAACAATATTATGAACTTTATAGAAATCGCAAAACAAGCAAAATCTGCGTCATTAAAAATTTCACAAGCAGATACTCAAACTAAAAATACTGCGTTAATCGCAATTGCTGATGCTATAGAAGCAAATAAAAACGAAATTTTTGAAGCAAACAAACAAGATTTATTTAATGCGCAAAAACTTGTTGAAGAGGGAAAACTTGGTAAATCAACTTTTAACAGGTTAAAACTTGATGAAAATAAAATGCGTGACATGATTCAAGGAGTTCGCGATATTGCAAATCTTGAAGACCCTATAGGTAAAACTCTTTTAGCTCGCGAACTGGATAAAGATTTAAAACTTTATAAAGTGTCCTGCCCAATCGGAGTTTTAGGAATAATTTTTGAAGCTCGGCCTGATGTAATTTCTCAAATTTCATCTCTTGCGATAAAATCTTCAAACGCTGTAATTTTAAAGGGCGGTAAAGAATCTGTAAATACAAACAAAAAAATAATGGAAATAATAAACGAAGCATTATCAAAAATTGATAATTTCCCGTCAAATGTTATACAACAAGTGTTTACTCATGACGATATTTCCGAAATGCTAAAATGCGATGAATATATTAATCTTATTATTCCACGCGGAGGAAATAAATTAGTACAATATATTAAAGAAAATACAAATATTCCGGTGCTTGGTCATGCAAGCGGAATTTGTCATATTTTTATTGATGAAAGTGCAAATATTGATATGGCTTCAAAGCTTATTATTGACGCAAAAACCCAATATCCGAGTGCCTGTAACGCGGTTGAAACTCTTTTAATCCATAAAAATTTCCCTAAAGCAGATGATTTATTGGCATCTTTGCAGCTTGAAGAAATTAAATTGATTTCAAATCCTGAACGCTGGGATATGGAATACGGAGATAAAATTTTGTCCTACAAGTTTGTTGAAAATATTGATCAGGCTATAGACCACATAAACACTTACGGTTCCGGTCATACGGATTGTATTATTACGGAAAATTCTCAAAATGCTGAAAAGTTTATGAATAATGTTGATTCATCAGGTGTATATTGGAATGCTTCGACAAGATTTGCCGACGGTTTTCGATATGGTTTTGGCGCAGAAGTCGGAATTTCAACCAATAAAACTCATGCCCGCGGGCCTGTTGGTTTAGACGGATTGACTATATATAAGTATAAATTAATCGGTAATGGACAAATCGTTGCAGATTACGCAAACGGTAAAAAGAAATTCTGTCATAAAGATATACTTCCCCTCTCCAACTTGTAATTTAATTTTATTTTTAATATAATTTTTGTATGAGTATTAAAAAAATAAAACTTAGGGATTTTGAAATAGGCGGGGATAAATTAACAATTTTAGCAGGCCCTTGCGCGATAGAGAGTGAAGATGTTTTATTAAAAACCGCAGAAGGTTTAAAAAAAATTACGGACAAGTTGGAAATAAATTTTGTTTTCAAATCTTCGTTTGATAAAGCAAATCGTTCATCTTTAAATTCATTCAGAGGTCCAGGTATTGACAGAGGTTTGGCTCTTTTAAAAGAAGTGAAAGATAATTTTGATGTGCCAATTGTTACAGATATTCATTTACCAGAACAAGCTGCAAAAGTTAGCAAAGTTGCGGATATTATACAAATTCCTGCATTCTTATGCAGGCAAACGGATTTATTGGTTGCTGCTGCAAAAGCAGGAAAAATTGTTAACATTAAAAAGGGACAGTTTTTAGCACCTGAACAAATGAAAAGTTTAGTTCAAAAAATTGAAGAATCAGGATGCGAAAATATTTTAGTAACAGACAGAGGAACTTCGTTTGGATATAACAACCTTGTTGTTGATTTTCGCGGTATACCTATTATGAAAGAGTTTGGCTATCCCGTAGTTTTTGACGCAACTCATAGCGTTCAATTACCTGGTGCGAACGGAACAAGTTCGGGAGGGGATAGAAAATTTGTACCAACTCTTGCCAAAGCAGCTATGGCAGCAGGTGCTGATGTTTTATTTTTTGAAGTTCACCCAAATCCTGAAAAAGCACTTTGTGACGGCCCGAATATGGTGCCTTTAGATAAAGCAGAACAACTTTTCTCTGTTTGTCAAAAGATTTTTGAGGTTGTAAGAAATAATTAATGATTATTAAAACATTTATACAAGGGCCGATTAGCGCAAATAATTATCTTTTGATTGACGAAAATACTAAAGATGCTGTTTTAATAGATTGTTCAAGCCCCAATGAAGATTTTATTAAAGCAATTAAAACAGAAGAGGTTAATTTAAAATATATTTTATTAACTCATGGTCATTTTGATCATATTTTAGGGTGCAATAAATTTAAAGAAATTTTTGGCGCCCAAATATATATGAATGAGCAAGATAAAATACAAGTTGAACTTGCTCCTCAAATGATTTTTTATTATTCCGGAGAAGAAATAGAACAAATTACAAGTATAACTAATTTTGTAAAAGATGGTGATGAATTTAATTTTGGCAAAAATAAAATAAAAGCAATTTCGACTCCCGGACACACTCAAGGCGGAATGAGTTATCTTATTGACGACAAGTTATTTTCGGGAGATACTTTGTTTAAAAATAGTGTCGGCAGAACTGATCTTGAAGGCGGCAGTTTAAAAGAGCTTTTAAACAGTATTAGAGAGAAAATATTTATTCTAGATGACAAAATACAGGTACATCCGGGACACGGAGAGCTGACAACAATAGGATATGAAAAGCAATATAACGAAATTTTGAATGTATAAAGGATAAAATAATGAAAGAACAATTAGAAAAAATTTATTCAGACGCAGCGGCAGATATTGAAAAAGCGGTATGTATAAAAGATTTAGAAGAAATAAAAAATAAATATTTAAGCCGTAAAGGAGAATTTAATGAGATAAAAAAAGGCTTAAAAGATTTGTCTGTTGAAGATAAAAAAATTGTCGGTCAACTTGCAAATGATATTACTCAAAAGCTTGAAAACGCAATATCAGATAAATTCAAATTATTTTACGAAAAAGAATTAAATGAGAAATTAAAAAAGGAAAAATTAGATGTAACTCTTCCGGGACAATACGTTCCACGCGGTCATATACATCCTTTGACTTCTACAACGGAAGAAATTTGTTCTATTTTTCAAAGTTTAGGTTTTTCGGTTGTACCTGATGAATTTGCTCCGGAAGTTGAAACAGAATATTATAATTTTGATATGTTAAATGTTCCAAAAGATCACCCCGCACGTGATATGCAAGATACTTTTTATACAAATATTGCGAAAAATGTTGTATTAAGAAGTCAAACATCAGGTGCTCAAATTCATGCTATGGAGCTTAAAAAACCTCCTATCAGAATGATAGCGCCAGGCAGAGTTTATCGTAATGAAAATATAAATTCTCGTAAAAACAACTTTTTCCACCAAATAGAAGGTTTATATGTGGATAAAAACATAACTTTCGGGGATTTAAAAGGGGTATTAAACGAATTTATCAGAATATATTTTGGCGAAAGTCGTCCTACACGTTTTCGCAGCAGTTTTTTCCCTTTTACGGAACCATCAGCGGAAATTGATGTTCAATGTATAATGTGCCAAGGTAAAGGCTGCCGTACATGTTCAAATACAGGCTGGTTAGAAATTCTTGGTGCCGGCATGGTGGATCCGAATGTGTTGCGCGGTGTGGGAATTGATCCGGATGTATATTCGGGATTTGCTTTCGGTATGGGTGTCGAAAGACTTGCGATGTTAAAATACGCTATTGATGATATACGTTTATTCTTCAATAACGACGTAAGATTTTCACAACAGTTTAAGTAAAAGTCGATAGGGCTGTAAGACTATAAGGCAATAAGTCTTTTACAATTTTCAAGGAATATAAAAATGTCAATAATAATAATGATTTTACTCATAAGCCTTTTAATTCTTGTTCACGAAGCAGGACATTTTATGGCTGCAAGAATGCTTGGGATAAAAGTTTCAAAATTTGCCATAGGTTTTCCTATTGGACCAACATTATGGAGTAAGAAAATCGGAGATGTTGAATATTTAATTCATGCTTGTGTTCTTGGCGGTTATGTTGCTTTTCCTGATGATGATAAAGATTCTGATCTTCCGGCGGATTCAATGGACAGATTTATAAACAGACCCGTATGGCAAAGAATGATTGTTATATCTGCAGGAGTAATCGCAAATATTATAACGGCATTTGTTTTGGTTTTTATTACGGCTATTGCTTGGGGAAAATTGCCTTCAGGACAATATCAGGTTTATGTAAATAAAATTTCCGCACCAAAAGAGGCTTCTATATGGCAAAGCGGTATTCAAAGCGGAGATAGAATTTTAAAAATTAACGGTTCTGAAATCAATTCAAGTTACGCGCTTACTCTTTATGCGCAAAATAGTAAAAGTTATGACGGTAAAGTTGATGAAAATTTTGTGAATAAAAATTTAACTAAATTAAAAACTTTAAATCCTTCTATAAACGAGAATAAAACTATTAACGCAGGGGTAAAAATCATCCTTCCTTCTTTTGAAAATGAGCCGTCCATAAAAATAGAAGAAACGGCATTGAAAGGTTATAATCCTTATAAAGACAATCAAAAAGAACTTTCTGAATCACAAATTAAACTTCGTGATCTATTAAAGGATAAAAAAGTTTATACAGCAGACGGAAATACTACTTTGCAAGATATTGCTTATGCCTTATCAGATAATATAAGACCTTTATACATAACAGTTTTGCGCGGTGATAAAACAATCAATTTACCTTCTGTTTATGCGGATGAAAAAGGCATAATTGGAGTTATGCTTGAAAACAGGCAGATTTTAATGCCAACAAACACTCCTAAAACAATAATAAAAGGGACTTTTGATTATATTTGGGATCAGACTTATATGCTATGCTACGGTTTTTATGTGTTGTTTGCAGGAAAGGTTCCTGCTTCAAGCATGCACGGAATCGTAGCAATTGCAAAAGTCGGCGGAGATGTAATTCAAAATAACGGTATTTTTTCAGGACTTTTGTTAACCGCAATGATTTCAATGGATCTTGCTATTTTGAATTTCTTGCCAATTCCGGCATTGGATGGCGGACATTTCATGTTTTTGATTATTGAAAAAATACGCAGAAAACCTGTCGATGAAAAAACAATTGAAAAAATAAGTTCAATATTCTTTATGCTGCTTATTGTACTGGCGTTTTTAATAATATTTAATGACATTTATGCATTATTGAAACATCAATTATAATATGTTTGTGTTAAAATTTGAATGTACATTTACATATAGAAAAGAAGGAAGAGATGTTAAATTTTATACAAAACAACGCAATGTTAATATCCGGTTTAATACTTGTGATTGCATATATTTTTATTGCAAGTGAAAAAATCCAGAAATCAGTTGTTGCGCTTGCGGGTGCTTCACTTACAATGCTATTGGGATTAATCCCTTTTGAAAGTCATTTTGATGAATCAACAAATACTTTTGTAAAAGGTGTTTTCCAGCATGTTGATTTTCAGGTAATATTTTTACTTGTCGGCATGATGATAATTGTTCATATCTCAAGCCGAAGCGGTGTATTTAAATGGTTGGCGCTTGAGCTTTTACATTTGACAAAAGGGCATCCGAAAACTGTTCTTTTTTCTTTAGCAGCCTTTACTGCAATAGCTTCAGCATTTTTGGATAATGTAACAACTGTAGTATTGATGATGCCTATTACTTTTGTTATAGCAAAAGAATTTGATACTGATCCTGTTCCTTTTTTGATAACAGAAGTTTTGGCCTCAAATATCGGTGGTACTGCGACTTTAATCGGGGATCCGCCGAATATTATTATCGGAACTCGTGCGGGGCTTAGCTTTATGGACTTTATACAAGAATTAACTCCTATTGTAACAATTATATTTATTATTGCTGTTGGACTGCTTGTGTTTATGTTCAGAAAAGGTTTGAAGGCAACACCAGAAAAAATGGAACATATTGCAAATATTGATAATTCTGAAACTATTACTGATAAAGGGCTTATGATACGTTCAGTTGCCACAATCGCACTTGTAATTTTAGGTTTTATAACTCATGATATGACGCATATTCCTGCATTTGTTTTTGCGGTTGCGGGTGCTTCATTCTTACTTTTATTTGAAAAGCCAAAAGAAATATACCGTGATGTAGAATGGCTTACGATATTTTTCTTTATAGGTTTATTTATAATAATTGGCGGGTTTGAAGCAAATGGCGGAATTAAATTTTTGGCAGATCAATTAATTATATTAACTCATGGCAGTCTTGAGGTTGCTACGATGGTTATATTGTGGGCTTCCGGTATTTTATCAGGAATAATTGATAATATTCCATATACAGCAACAATGGCGCCATTAATTGCGGAATTAATAAATCCGGCAAATCCGAATGCTATAACAGGAAATGTGCATGCACTGTGGTGGGCTTTATCACTCGGTGCGTGTTTAGGCGGAAATTTAACAATTATCGGTGCTGCTGCTAATGTTTTGGTTAGCGAAACAGCCGCTTCTAAAGGACATAAAATTTCATTTTTCAGATTTATGAAATATGGAGCTTTGGTTACAACAATGTCGCTAATATTAAGCTCGGTGTATTTATATTTAAAATATTTAAAATAACCAATGTTCAATAAAAAATCCGGATTAACCGGATTTTTTATTTTATTTCTAAATGTTTATTTATATCTGTCTACAAATAACTTGCAAAATCCGTAATGTTTAGACTGGACCTCAAACAAATCTGATGTATTTTCTACTTTAAGAATCGAATCAACAGCGTCTTGGTTCAACTTATGATCGTCAAAGCCTAACGGCACAAATCGCGCCTACACTTGCTAATCCACTACGCAAACCGCTCGGATAGTGGAAACGGAACGATTAAAGTTATGTCTATACGTGTTCGAACTATAGAAATACCGGCCATATGCGTGGTTAACGCTAAACTCTAAACAGGA
>CAYVSD010000020.1:0-29387 GCA_964453315.1 uncultured Muribaculaceae bacterium
ATTTTGATACCGTTTTTATATCCGCTACGTTTACTGTATCTTCTGTACCGTCTTTTTTATCAAATTTAATTTTGTCATAAGGGATACAATCTCTTATATGATCTTTATCACATACTTTAGCCATTTTTAGGTTTTTACCTAGGCCGTTTATTAAGAAATCATAGGTGCTTGTGTAGGTATCGTTCAAATCCCCTGCAGTCTTGGTTAAGTTCATGCCTTTGATAATTTTTGCATTGAATACTTTAATTTGATTGTCAGTAACAATACTATTAATCTTTGCAATCAATGTTGGAATAGTCATCGCTGCAACTACCCCAATAATTGCGAGGGTGATTAGTACTTCTGCCAACGTGAACCCGTTACCAACCCTTTGTAGCATGTTTGTGTGCGTAGCACCTTCTGCGAGTGTAAAGCCGTTTTGTTGTTTTTTCATCTTTTTCTCCTTTTATTAAAAAACATTAAATATTTTATTATTATAATGGAATATTCATTCCTTTATATTAATTTAATTTACATTATTGGAACAAACATGTCAACATACTTATAAAGAAAGTCATTTATGAGTATTAGAACAGACATAAAAACTATTTTGGCTGAAAACGAAGTCACTATAACTCAATTAGCAAAAAATTTAACCGACATTACAGGAAAACACTACTCTCAGTCCAACATTTCCCAAAAGCTTATGCGGGGGACATTAAAATATGAAGAAGCCAAGCTAATCGGACAAATTTTAGGTTACGAATTGAAATTCATACGCACAAAACCCTATATTTAAAATCTCTGCATTTGTTAAAATTTATAAAATTCCGTCACAATTATCGTTTTAGTATTATAATTTTTATAATAAATACTAGACATTTATAGGGATAAAATTTTGAAAAAGAAATATCATTTTATAGCAATCGGCGGAGTAGGAATGAGCGGGCTTGCAAAATACCTTTTGCAAAACGGTTTTGAAGTATCCGGCTCAGACATTAGTGACAGCAAATATGTAAAAAACGTACGTGATCTTGGCGCAACGGTTTATATAGGACACGACGAAAGCAATTTACCCGAAAATTGCACAGTTGTAGCCAGCACAGCAATTAAAAATTCCAACCCAGAAATCCAAAAAGCAAAACGTTTAAATTTACCTATTTGGCACCGCTCGGATTTGCTTGCAGAAATTTCACGCAGAGAAGAATATTTTATAGGTTACTCCGGAACCCACGGCAAAACCACTACTTCAGGACTCTGTTCTTATGTAATGGAAAAAGCAGGATTAAAACCCTCTTATGTCGTTGGCGGAATAATCCCTGAAATTAACACTAACGCAAACTGTTCACAAGGAAAATATTTTATCGCAGAACTCGATGAAAGCGACGGAACAATTGTAAAATATTCCCCAAATCTCGTTGTAGTAAACAATTTAGAGCCTGACCATTTAGATTTTTACACAAACGGACTTGAATCAATATTGGAGACTTTTGAGATATTTATCTCAAATATGAGAGAAAATGGTATTATTTTAGCAAACACAGATAACGACGGAGTAAAATTACTTGTAAAATATTTTACCGAACACGAATTAAAACATAACGCAAAATTTATAACTTACTCTATCGGCGGAAACACAGATTATTGCGCCAAAAATATAAATTACGGCGAAGATTTTACAACCTTTGACATATATTATAAAGGCGAATTTCAAACAAATCTGAAAATTTGTCTTAAAGGGGTACATAACGTATACAATTCACTTGCTGTATGGGCAAGTTTAAAAGAAGCAGGCGTTGACACATCTATGGTAAATCCTTATTTTGCAGGATTTACGGGAATGGGGCGCCGTTTTCAAAAAGTTTGCGAGTTTGACGAAATTACTGTTTACGACGATTATGCTCACCACCCGACAGAAATTAAAGCAACACTTTCTGCTTCAAAATCTTTCAAAGATAAAAACGTTATAGCCGTTTTTCAACCGCACCGCTATACAAGATTGCAAAATCTTTGGAATGACTTTATGGAAGCGTTTGACAGCGTTGACAGAATAGTTGTAACAGATGTTTATGCAGCAAGCGAAAATCCGATTGAAGGAGTTAATTCTTTCAATTTTACACAAGAATTAAAAGAAAAAACAGATATTCCTTGCGAATACATTAAAGGAAGCATATCGGAAGTTGCCCAAAAACTTTTCCCTACACTCAAATCCGGTGATATTGTAATTGGGCTCGGTGCAGGCAGTATAACAAATTTGGGTAAAGAATTACTAAATATCAATAATGAAAGGCTCAAAGTTGGAAATTAAAGAAAACTTTGACATAAAAAATCTGACAACATTTAAAATCGGAGGGAAAATAAAAAAAGTATTTTTCCCCGAAAATGTCGACGAGTTTGCACAAATTCTTCAACAAAATCCAAATACAAAAGTGTTTGGAAATCTCTCTAATACTTTAATTTCAAGTTACGGATATGACGAAAACATTATTCTTACAAACAAAATTGATAAAATAATTATCGAAAAAAATATTGTAACAGCAGGGTGCGGAGTAAAAGGTCCAAAACTATCTCAAGATGTATGTAAAGCAGGACTTTCGGGTTTGGAATTTATGATAGGATTTCCGGGCTCTGTCGGCGGTGAAATTTGTATGAATGCTTCCGCTCACGGTCAATGTATTAGCGACAATTTAAACACCGTACTTTGTTACTCGCCAAAAGCAGGAATTGTAAGACTTAGCAAAGATGATATGAGCTTTGATTACAGAACTTCACGCTGCGAAAGAGATGAATTAACCGTTTTGGAAGCAGAGTTTGAATTAACACCAAAAAATCCCGATGAAATTAAAAAACAAATGGATGAAAATTTAAATTTCAGACGTACACATCAGCCGTCATTAGCTCTGCCAAATTGCGGAAGTATATTCAAAAACCCTCCGCTAAATCCTGCAGGCAAACTGCTTGAAAGCGTCGGAGCAAAAGAAGTTATTTATGGCGGTGTCAGAGTTTGGAGAAACCACGCGAATTTTATAATCAACAGCGCAAACGGTTCATCATTAGATATTCTAAAACTAATGTATGAATTACAACAACGTGTAAAAGAAGAGTATAATATTATATTAGAACCCGAAATAAAATTTTTAGGGGGAAAAAATAAAGAGGAAAACGAATTATGGTACTTATTGAACAAAAGATAGATAAAAATGCAAAAATCGCCGTTCTTTGCGGAGGTTTATCATCCGAAGCAGAAGTTTCAAGACGCTCAGGAAAAGGATGTTATAACGCACTACAAAGACTTGGTTATAAAAATTCCGAACTTGTTGAAGTTGATAAAAATATATCAGAAAAACTGAAAAACGGTAATTATGACTACGCTTATAACGCACTTCACGGCAAATACGGAGAAGATGGCTGTATTCAAGGATTACTTGAAATTTTACAAATTCCTTATACCGGCTGCGGAGTAATGAGTTCTGCTATTTGTATGAATAAAGAATATACCAAACGTATTCTATCAACATGTGCGGAAATTCCTCTTGCCAAATCCGTTTTTGTCCGCAAAGGCGAAGATATAATGGAATTAACAAAAAATTTAAAATTCCCTGTTATTACAAAACCCGTAAGCGAAGGTTCAAGTTTTGGAATGACAAAAGTCAATTCCCGAGAAGAACTGAAATCAGCTTATGAAGAAGCCATAAAATATAACGATGATGTACTTATTGAAGAATTTATCAACGGAGTATTTGTAACTGTCGGAGTTTTAGAAAAAGACGGTAAAAATTTTGCAACAGAAATTCTTGAAATTCGTCCTAAAAATGAATGGTATGATTTTGAAGCAAAATACACAGCCGGTATGTCAGAATTTATACTTCCTGCAAATTTAAGCGAAAAATTAACAAAGAAAACTAAGGAAATTTCAATTAAAGCCCACGAAATTGCCGGATGCCGAGGAGTTTCAAGAGTAGATTTTATGATTAGTAATGACGGCATTCCTTATGTCATTGAAATCAATACTTCTCCGGGAATGACAGATACAAGCGATCTTCCGGCACAATCAAAAGTTATGGGAATAAATTATGACAATTTAGTACAATTAATTCTAAATGGAGCTGGATTGAATAAATAATGTTGGAAAATGAAAACGATAACATCGCAGAAAATACAACAGATAATCTGCAAACATCTATCAAGCACAAACAAAAAGAACGTCATATTCGTAAAAAACGCAAAAGACAAAGAAGAATAAAAGCACTTTTGCGCTTTGTGATTATTCTTGTTCTATGTTATATCGGATATGAATTTTACATGCTAAAAGGATGGTATTTACCTGAAAATGCATATTCAAACCAAAATTCCGAAATCGTTGAAATTGTGAATAATAAAATTATTCCAACACAAATTATTTATGATTCAATTAAAAATGTTCCGGTTTCAAAACGCCCAATTTTTATAACAAATATAAATAATTTAAAACATGAAATATATAAAATCCCTGTTATAGATAATGTTTATATTCGCAGATACGGTTTTCCCGCAAGATTACAAATTATTATACAAGAAAGAACACCTCTTGCAATTATAAAAAAAGATTTGCAATCAAAACCGGATGCGTATTACACAACAGACGGTGTTGCTATTATTAACAAAAATTACATGAATATTGAAAAAAATGCACAAACCATTAATATTTTGGCAAAATACAATAACGATTGGAATTTCGAAAAAATAAAGGAAATTGTAAAAATTGTAAAATCCGTTGAAAATTATTCTTCCGAAAAAGTTGAATATATTGATATGCGCAATACAAATGATGTTTATGTGAAAATCCAAACAACAAATATACGACTTGGAGTTTTAGACAGCACAATACTTGAACGTGTTAAACGAATTTACACAATTCTGCCGCAAATTAGCACAGTAGACGGCCAAATTAAGTATATTGATTTGAGCTGGGATAAAGTAAACTATTTAAAAATGAATAAATAAATATGAATTTCAATGAAAAATATAATAAAATAAAAAACTATACCAATTCAGAATTATCAATAATCGAAAATAAAATAACCTCTTGTATTGAAACACAAGAACCCCTAAATTCACATCTGAAAAATTTTTTAAGCGCCCCTTCCAAAAGAATTCGCTCTGTTTTACCAATTCTGTATACAAAAGCACTCTCACAAAGTATTTGCGAAAAACAATTAGAACTACTATGCGCAATTGAACTTATACATAACGCATCTTTAATTCACGACGACATAATCGATGAAAGCAATCTTCGCAGGGGAGAAAAAACAACCTGCGGACAATTTGGAAACAAAATTGCAGTAATTTCAGGAGATTATGTACTCACACTTGCCATGAAAAAAATTATATCTTTGAAAAACCATGAAATATTAAATAAAATAATTTTTACAATTAATCAAATGTGTCTTGGCGAAATTAACCAAAATTTTGACAGATTTAAAATAGGAACAATCGAAAATTATATAGAAAAATCTAAGAAAAAAACTGGGTATCTTTTTGAAACCGCATGTGCATGCAACGCAATCCTAAGCCCCGAAAGAATAAACGTAGAAAAAATTTCAAATTTTGGATTAAATACGGGCATAGCATTTCAAATAAGAGATGACCTCCTAAATCTGACTTCTAATGACCCGTCAAAACCGTCAAATAGCGATATTAACGAAGGAATTTATAATGCCCCCGTGATTTATGCACAAAATCCGGAAAATTATACATCCGGTATTGAAAAAACCAAAGATTTGTTAAATAATTACATTGAAAAGGCAAAATATCAAATTTCAGATTTACCTGAAAATATATACAAAAAACAGTTATATTACTTTTTAGAGCTTTTAAAAGAGGAGTAAATTATTGAAATTCTGGCAAGATTATAAAACAAGAATGAAAGAAAAACGAGACGCAGCTTGGATGAAATTTAAAGCCAAATTACCGTCAAACATTCAAATTATGCTGGATAATTTTGAAAGCTTTTATATCAGATCAGGACTCGGCGAAATAATCAGTACTGTTGTTTTCGTCATAGTAATGGTGATTATTATAAGATTTTTCATAGGTGAAATACGTTGGATACCTTCAGGCTCAATGCGTCCGACATTAATAGAAGGCGATAGAATAGTTGTAGAAAGATTTTCAAGATTTTTCTATACCCCAAAACGCGGAGACATAATGGTATTTTATCCGCCATCAACAAAATTAACAAAAAAACCTCTTGAAGTTTTTGAAAGATTAACAGGAATTTTTTGTAAAGACATCGCCTATATCAAACGCGTAATAGGTGTTCCCGGAGATAAAATCGAAATTAAAGAAGAACCGAATGGTGCAGCTTATGTTTATATAAACGACGAAAAATACAAAGAAGATTACATAAAAAGCATTTACGAATACCCAAAATGCCCTAAAGTTGGACAATATGATCCGGAACTAAAAGGTTTTGGAATACATATAATGTCTTGCGGACCATTTAAACTCGGGGAAGATGAATACTTTATGATGGGTGACAACCGCGGGAACTCTCAAGACAGCCGTTATTGGGGAGTTTTAAAACAAGACCGATTTGTCGGCAGGGCTGTAGTTGTTTTCTGGCCGTTAAACAGAATTAAAATTTTGCATAGATTGAAATAATAAACTAATCAGGTATATATTTAAACAAATCATCTGCATTACAATCTAATGCATAGCATAATTTGTTTAAATTTTTTAAAGATATACTCGCAACTTCACCTTTAAAAATTTTAGTTAAAGTATGTCTGTCAATTCCTGTTAATTTCGTAATATCACGTTTTTCAATTTTCTTAACAGCCATAACAATAGCAACTCTATTTTCAATCATGTAAACATAATAACCGTATAGACAAAATAATTCTTTTTTGGTATAAATTACTACCATAAGGTATATAAAATACCGCTAAGATTAATAATTTTACAAATATATTTTTCATTAATAAAATTAAATAAAATTTTAAACGATAAAACACAAGACTACAAATTCCCCATTTCACATATTTCATATATAATTAACTTATGAAAACAAGAGACAACGTTCGCAACTTTTGCATAATTGCCCATATTGACCACGGGAAATCCACGCTGGCAGACCGTTTACTCGAAAAAACAGGTACTGTTGCACAACGCGATATGCAAAATCAGCTTTTAGATTCAATGGAGATCGAACGCGAACGCGGAATTACTATCAAATTAAACGCCGCAAGAATGAATTATAAAGCACATGACGGCAAAAATTATGAACTCAACCTGATTGATACCCCCGGACACGTAGATTTTTCCTACGAAGTTTCACGCTCTCTTGCAGCTTGTGAAGGAGCACTTCTTATCGTTGATGCAACTCAAGGTGTTGAAGCTCAAACACTTGCTAACGTTTATCTAGCTATTGAACAAAATTTGGAAATAATACCTGTAATAAATAAAATTGACCTGCCGTCAGCAAACGTTGAAGCAGTAAAAGCCGAAATTGAAGAAATTTTGGGGCTTGACACTTCTATGGCAATTCCTGTAAGCGCCAAAACAGGAGAAGGCATCGAAGATGTTTTGGAAGCTGTCGTAAACTATATTCCGGCTCCTGTTGACAACAGAGAAAAACCTCTTCGCGCATTGGTTTTTGACAGTGTATATGATCAATATTTAGGAACAGTTTGCTATTTTAAAATTATGGACGGCGAAATATCTGTAGGCGATAAAGTCCGTTTTATGGCAACAGGCAGAGAATGTGAAGTCATAGAACTTGGCTATCAAACACCTGAAAGAAAGCCTGTAGAAAAACTTACTTGCGGAGATGTTGGTTACTTTGCAGGTTCAATAAAGGAACTTACACGATTTGTCGGAGATACGATTACCAATGCCCAAAATCCTGCAGCAGAACCTTTACCTGGGTATAAAGAAGCTTTACCCATGGTTTTTTCAGGACTTTATCCTGTCGATAACGAAGATTACGCAGATTTAAAAGAAGCACTTGAAAAATTAAAGCTCAACGACAGCAGTATTACATTTGAACCGGAAACTTCTAATGCATTGGGATTTGGTTTTCGCTGCGGATTTTTGGGCATGCTTCACATGGAGATTGCGCAGGAAAGATTGGAGCGCGAATATAATTTATCACTCGTAACCACCGCACCTTCCGTTGTTTATAAGGTTCACAAAACAAACGGTGAAGTGGTTGAAATTGATAACCCGTCAAATCTTCCTGATGCACAATATAGAGAATATATTGAAGAACCTTATGTTAAAGTGCAAATTTTTACACCAAACGATTATGTAGGAACTTTAATGGATTTGGCACAATCAAAACGCGGAATTTTCATAAATATGACTTACCTAGACAAAATCCGCGTGAACTTAACTTATGAAATACCTTTAAGCGAAGTTATTACAGACTTTTATGACCAATTAAAATCCCGCACTAAAGGTTATGCAAGCATGGATTATGAATTTTGTGATTACAAGCGCTCAAATTTAGTAAAACTTGATATTATGCTCTCAGGCGAAATTGTAGACGCATTATCAGTAATTTGCCACTCTGACAGCGCATTTTACATAGGACAAAAGCTGACTGTTAAATTAAAAGATATTATTCCAAAACAATTGTTTGAAGTTCCAATTCAAGCTGCAGTCGGCGGAAGAATTATTGCAAGAACAAATATAAAAGCTATGCGCAAAAACGTACTTGCTAAATGCTATGGTGGTGATATTAGCCGTAAACGTAAACTTTTAGAAAAACAAAAACGCGGTAAAAAACGTATGAAATCCGTTGGAAGCGTAGAAGTTCCGCAAGAAGCATTTATGGCAATATTAAGTTTGGACGAAGAATAACAATAAGGCCGGATTTAAATAAATCCGGCCTTTAAACTTTTAAATAAACTTTAACAACTTCTAAAAACCAACTTCTGCAAGTTCATCAAGATAAGTTAAAGTTCCTCTTGCTGTTGCTTCAGCTACACCTGTATTACCCGGTGTTTTACTAATTTTTACAGCATCTCCAACGCCGTCTGTTTTACCTTGAAATAACAAGTTTGGTGTTTTATCTAAAGCATTAGCTGCATTTAATCTTGTTGTATAATTTACCCCTTGATTTCCAAATATTCCGTTTACGCCAGTCATAATAATCTCCTTTTGTACTCAAATTCTCTTAATAAATATTTTCCTATTTATTTTCCATCTCTTGTATATATAAAGTATTTATCTTTTCCATAATTGCTTAAAATATTCAAATTGTTAACAAATGTTACAAAAAAGTTTAAATTTCTGTTTTCTGACTAAAGATTATTAAATATATGCCGATAAGAAAAATGTGAGTAAAATATAAGGAGTCAGTAAAATGACAATTCAATTCAATGATTTAAGAAAAAATTACGGGAATTACAACTTCCTTGTTAATCAAGACGCTTCTAAAAAAACACAAGAAACACAAGAAGCAGAAAAAGTTGTTAAAGCTGAAAATACTTTTAAGGGTTTGGAAAACGAAACTGATTTATTAACAAAAAACCCTCAAAATATTTACGGCGCTCAATTTGCAAAATATTCTAAAGAAGAAAAAGAAATTGCAGATACTACAAACGAAATTTTAGCAAGCCTCGGTTACACATACAAAGTAACACCTGCTCAAGTTGCAAGCGTAACAAATGGTGTTAACGTAATTGTTACTCCGGGGATGAAATTAGCCGAAAACGCAGCCGTTGAAGCTCATATTCAAGATCCAAACGGCCCGTTCGCAGATATTTTCACAAAATAAAAACTTAATTTTATATTTACTCACACAGCAGACCGATTTAAAAAAATCGGTCTTTTAATTTTTGTTACAAATTCACGTTTCCTTGAAAAAATGATATATAAATTACATTATTAAATAATAAGAGGTGAGATATGGCAGACGAAATTAAATCTATAGATGAATTACGCAAAGCTCAAGCCGCAGCGCAAGCCCAAGGTACAAGTATAACTAACTATGAACAATGGGAGCAAATTCTTGAAGATTTTGAAACTGCAGGAGTTCAATCAACAGGAAGCTTTGAGGGTGATATTCGTTTGCATTCACAACTTATGGAAGAAATCCAAGCTTTTATTGAAGAAGCACAACAAACACAAAATCAACAACAAAATACTCCGACACAAGATGATAATGTAAAAGTTGATAATAAAGCAGGCTATGACAAAGAACAAAATATTAAAGCGAACGTAGCAAATGCCACAAGCTCAACTATCCTCGCAGATTATATGAAATATTATCACTTATTGGGGTAAATTATATAGATACAAAAAGATTATTTTGTAATTCAAATGCAGTTTGTTTCAATTGTGCAAATTTATTAATTAAAAGCTCAAGATGATTATTTATATCATTAAGATTTGCACTGTCAAATTCATTTTTAACAGCTTGCTGTAAAATTACCATACTGCTATATATTTCGTCCATGCTCTCACGCATATCTGTAAATTTATCCTCATTCGTCATTATTATACTCCTTTTTATAAATTTTTGTTTCAATTTTATTACTTTTATATATAATTATATCCGTTTAGATATAAAATGTCAACACATAACAAATAATTCCATAGAATTGTGGAATGATAATAAACAATATATCAACAATAATTGGTAAAAGAAGGTATACTGTTGCGGAAACAGCAAGAATTGCAAATTTAAAATATGAAACCGTGCAAAAATTATATTTAGATAAAACTAAAAGAATTGATATAAAAACTATGGACAGACTTTGTTTTGCACTTGAATGCACTCCGAACGATTTGTTCAAATATATTGAGGACTAAGTTTCAGGGCAGAAATTGCGCATAAATTTCAGCATCAGAATTGCGAGCGGTATATTTTGATAAATATTCTACGCCGTAACGTTTTGCTATGCGCGAAATATCAGGAGCGGCAGAAATTATTACTATCTTTGAATTTTTATATTCATTAAACATTTGTATTTGCTCAATCAGCCATTCTCCAGCCATTTTAGGTAAAAAATCACTCTCCATTTGCATATCCGTAAAAATAACGTCATAAGGTTTGTCAATTGAAACTTCCAATTTAGCAAGTGCTTCTTTAGCACTATTTGCACTATCAATTTGAATATCAGGCAAATTTAAATATTCTATATTCGTTTTATGAAATCTTATCCATCCGGCAACATCATCTACAATTAAAATTCTTGTCATAACAAAATTATCTCATAAAAATTTATTCACTTAACGAATTGAAAAAGGGTTGAAAAATTGCTAAACTTATTACAAAAGGAAAAAGTTATGGAAAAATTCAGATTTTTAACATCCGGAGAAAGTCATGGTCAATGTCTTAGCGCGATAATAGAAGGAATCCCGTCAGGACTTGATATTGATATTAATTTTATAAACAATGAACTAAAACGACGCCAACAGGGTTATGGGCGAGGCGAGAGAATGCAAATAGAATCAGATACCGTTGAAATTACATCAGGCGTTCGTTTTGGCAAAACAATAGGTTCACCTGTTACTCTTGTTATTAAAAACAAAGATTTTCAAAATTGGCAAAAAGTTATGAGCTCTGCTCCCGAAGACATAACTGATGAAAAATCATTTTCTACATATAGACCGGGACATGCGGATTTTGCAGGCAGTATAAAGTATCATCAAAAAGATTTGCGCAACATTCTTGAACGCTCAAGCGCGCGCAAAACAGCAATTGAAGTGGCAGTTGGTGCGGTTGCAAAATTACTTTTAAAACAACTTGATATTGAAGGATATTCTGAAGTTACACAAATCGGATGTGCTTGTTCACCCGACAAATTCCACGAAGAAATAGATAACACACGTGAAAAAGGAGACTCAACCGGCGGAAAATTCTCAATAATATACAAAAATCTCCCAATCGGCTTGGGTTCTTATGTACACTGGGACAGAGGAATCGACGGAAGACTTGCGCAAGCTGTAATGAGTATTCCCGCAATTAAAGTCGTTGAAATCGGCACAAATCCTTTAGGTTTATACGGAAGCGAATACCATGACGAATTTTCAATATCTAAAAACGACAAAATAGAGCGTTTAACAAACCATGCCGGCGGTATAGAAGGCGGAATTACCAACGGAGAAGATTTAATAATTTCAGCGGTAATGAAACCTATTCCAACAATGCTAAAACCTTTAAAATCCGTAGATTCCTGCACAAAACAAGAATCACAAGCACATTATGAACGTTCTGATGTTTGTGCGGTAGAATCTTGCGCTGTTGTTGCAGAAGCCCGAATAGCGTGGGTTTTAACAAATGAAATTTTACTGAAATTTGGCGGTGACAGTTTAGAAGAACTTAAAGAAAATTACAAAAAATCAAACAATAATTAAAATCCCTCTTTTTATGATAAAATATGTTTAAACAAAGGGATATAAAATGTTTGACAATTTGAGTGAAAAACTCCGCCAAATTATTTCAAATACAAGCAACAAAGAGCTTACTCAGGACAATATGCAAGAAGCCTTGCGCGAAATTCGCCGTGCATTATTAGAAGCCGACGTAAATTTACGTGTGGTTAAATCTTTCATTTCTTCAATAAAAGATAAAGCCGAAGGTGAAAATATTATACAAGGAGTAAATCCTTCTCAACAACTGGTAAAAATTGTTCACGATGAACTTGTTGAAATTCTTGGAAAAGAACTTAAACCTCTTGATTTGTCAGGACATCCGTCATTGATTATGATGCTCGGGCTTCAGGGTTCCGGTAAAACAACATCGAGTGCAAAACTCGCAGTAAAATTAAAAAAAGAAGGGAAAAATCCGCTTTTGGTTGCATGCGACGTTTATAGACCTGCGGCAATTTCACAACTGCAAACTTTAGGAAAAGAGATTGGTTGTGAAGTTTTCACCGTTGAAAACTCTAAAGATGTTCAATCTATCGTAAAAAATGCAATAGAATATGCTAAAACAAACGGATTTAACGTGTTAATTCTTGATACGGCAGGCAGATTACAAATTGATACTGAAATGATGTCTGAACTTTTAATTATAGACAGAGTTTTTCACCCTCATGAAAAATTACTTGTAATTGACGCTATGACAGGTCAAGAAGCCGTAAATGTCGCACAAAATTTTGATGAACAAATTGGTGTTACGGGTTTAGTTTTAACCAAATTAGACGGTGATTCACGCGGAGGTTCTGCTCTTTCTGTTGTTCACTGTACAGGAAAACCTATAAAACTGACCGGTACAGGTGAAAAATTAAACGCTTTAGAAAACTTCTATCCTGAGCGTATGGCAACAAGAATACTCGGAATGGGAGATATTGTTTCACTTGTTGAACGGGCGCAAGAAGTTTTTGATGAAAAAGAAGCACTAAAACTTCAACAAAAAATGGAAAAAGAAGAATTTAGTTACAATGACTTCTTAAACATGCAAAAACAAATGAAAATGTTTGGTTCAATGGATCAAATATTAGGTATGATTCCTGGATTAAATATAAAACAAGCAGACCGCGAAAAACTTTCTCATGTGAGTGAAACCGAATTTAAAAAAATTGAAGTATTTATTCAGAGTATGACACCTGAAGAACGTGACAATCCGCAAATTATGAACACAAGCCGCAAACGCCGAATTGCTAGCGGATGCGGACTTGATATGCATCAGGTTAATCTGTATGTAAAACAATTTGAACAAATGCGCCAAATGATGGGCGGTATGAATAAAATGAAAAAAATGTTTAGCGGTTTCGGAGCAAATGCAGGAAAATCCGGCAAAGCTAAAGCCATGTTTCAAGCTATGAAAATGATGCGAAAATTCAGGTAAAACAAATGATTTATTTTTTCTATGGCGAAGAAGAATTTAATATTTCACTTGAAATCAAGAAATTAAAATCTCAACTTGATAAAAATTTTATCGAAATGAGTTATAAAGAATTTGATAACCCAAAATTTCCTGATCTTGTAGCAGCAGTATCCATTCAACCTATGATGTTTGGCAAAATGCTTATCGTTATTGATTGCTCAAAATATTTTAGCGCTAAATCAGAAGACAGTTTTGACGATAAACAAATTAAACAATTAACCTCATCTCTTGACAATTGCAGTGAAAATCTTGATATTGTTTTTAAAGCCTGCATTGACCCTGAAAGCAAAAAGAAAATAGATAAACGCAAAAAAATATTTAAACTTTTATCAAAATACAATGCGAAAGAATTTTTACAAATTCCGTCATACAAAACCGCCGAACTCGAAAGCTGGATTAAGACTCAAGCTCAAAACAAAAATATAAAAATTACAAATGAAGCTGTTAGTCAATTACTACTCCAAGTAGGCGCAAATTTAAGGCTTCTTGATTCAGAGTTAGAGAAATTGAAAGTTTTTGCAGGGAAAAATTCTGTTTCTGTTGATATGGTAAAAGAAATTTGTGTAAATAATGAAGATATGTTTGCTTTTATAGATTATTTAGCCAGCGGTAATAAAATTAAAGCTCTCGAAGAATATCAAAAACTTCTTAACGTAAAACATCCGTTAACAATACTACTTACGGTTCATACGATTTTACATAATAAAATTCAAATCAAAGCTTTTTCATCCCAATATTCTTCGGATGAAATTGCGAAAATGCTAAATATGCATCCATATAGAGTTAAATTAGAAATTAACAGATTAAAAAATTCTTCAATAAAGAATTTAGTTAAATTAAAACAAAATTTGACAAATGCCGAATACAGAATAAAATCCGGTCAATCGAATATTGATATGGGTCGGGAGGTTGAATATGCTCTATTACAATAATTCAATAAATGAAAAACTCCCTGAACTTATACACTATTTCCGCTCTGCAATAAATAATGCTGACAAAAATATAAGTCATTGTTTATTATTTTGGGGGCCTGATATAACTTCTCAATGCGAGCTTGCTCTTGAAATTGCGAGAATGCTAAATTGTAAAGAAAACAAAGAAAAAAATTGCGAATGCTTAAATTGCCGTTGGGTAAGAGAACAAACACACCCTGCCGTAAAAATATACACACGTCTTGATTTTAAAGAAACCGACACCAGCGACGAAGAAGGCTCTACCGGCAAAAAAAATATCGGTAAAGCACAAGCAAAAGCAATAATAAACGAACTTGGGATTTCCAGTGATTATCACAGAGTATATATTTTTTGCGACAGAGATGAAGAAGGAAATTTGCTTCCCCTAAACAAAATTAATTTTCCTGAAATAACTTCAAATGCTTTATTAAAAACCTTTGAAGAGCCGCCTGAAAATACAACATTCATTTTTCTGACACATGACAAAACCGACGTTATTTCTACCGTTGTTTCACGCGCTCAATCTTTCTTTGTGCCGTTTAATACAGGAGAAAACTTTGAATACAATTTAGTTGAAGAATTGATGAATAATTATTGGCAAATTCCGCGTGGCAAAGTCCTTGAATTTGAAAAACAACTTTCTGATTTAATTTCTGAAAATGATATAAAAACTATCTTAAAACAAATGCAGAATTATATTTTTGTAGTTTTAAAATCCAATTTTAATAATAAAACTCTTTATTACAGGTTGATGAAAGATTTAAAACACATAGAAGAAGCGCAGCGGCAGGCATCGTTAACCCCGCCGATGTCAACACAAACAATATTAGAAAATTTAAGTTTTAACATAATAGGAGAGAATAGTTATGGAAATTAGCAACATCATTATACAATTAATTTTGGTATGTATAGGAGCATATCTCATAGGTTCAATACCTACGGGGTACATTGTAGTAAAATTATTTACAGGACAAGACATACGCCAAATCGGTTCAGGCTCAACCGGAGCAACAAATGTTAAAAGAGTTATGGGCAAAAAATGGTTTTTTATTGTAATGCTTCTTGACGCATTAAAAGGCGCTCTTCCCGTAATTTTATCTGTATTATACACAACAGTATTTAAAGAAATCGGTTTGTTACCTGTTTTAGCAGCGTTATTTGTAATAATAGGTCACAGCAAATCGATATTTTTAAACTTTACAGGTGGGAAATCCGTAGCATCAGGGGTTGGAACATTACTAGCATTAGATTGGCAGGCAGGAATAACTATTGTATTAACTTGGGCAATTGTTACATGGGTATCAAGATATGTTTCTTTAGGCTCAATTGTTGCAATGGCACTGGCACCCTTAGTAATGTGGTTTTTAAATGCACCGCCTGCGTATATTGTTTATGCTCTAATTGCAGCAATTTATGTTATTTATTTACACAGGGAAAATATTAAACGCCTTCGCGACGGTAATGAAAACAAAGTAAGATAAACATAAACGAACGGAGATTTTTTAACTGTTCACATGTCTATTTTAACAAAGTTAACTTTTTAAATAAGTTAAAAAAATGTTTGAATTATTTTATTCTTCATCGTCATTTTGACAAACTTTTTTTGTGCTTCTTGGTAAAACTCTTTTTTCAAACATTCTTACAATAACAAGTGTTAAAATTGCAAGAACCGAACCTGCAAAAGCGATATCAAACATTCCCGCGCCGCATGCCATACCGATACTTGCTGCAATCCACAATGTAGCTGCTGTCGTTAATCCTAAAACAATCGGGCCGTTTCTTAAAACTGTTCCTGCGCCAATAAAACCGATACCTGTTACGACTTGTGCGGCAACTCTGGCAGTATCTCTTACGCCTGTTGCTTGATTAACTATAACGTTATCTCCTGATGCAAATGTTGGAAAGCCGTATATTGACACAAGTGTAAATATGCATGCTCCTAACGCTACCAGAATATGTGTTCTTAATCCTGCATATTTATTTGTTAATTCTCTTTCCAGTCCGATGCAAAAGCTAAAAATCATCGCAGCACCGATTCTTATAAAAAAATCTATATTTATTAAATTATCAAAACCAACTGACATATTTTACCTCTTTTATTTTCCGTCTTTACTTTGAGGATCTAAGATATCTCTGATTGTATCACCTATCAGGTTAAAAGCAAGAACTGATACAAAAATTAAAAATCCGGGAGTTAAAAGCCAAGGACGATAAATTATATTGGTAAATTCTTGAGCTTCTTTCAACATATTCCCCCAGCTTGCGTCAGGTTGCTGAATACCAAGACCTAAAAAGCTTAAACCCGATTCTGATAAAATATACGATGGAACTGATAATGTCATTGCAACAATAACAAAACTTGTTGTCTGCGGAAGTATATGCTTTGTAATAATTCTAAAATTTGAAGCTCCAATTGATTTTGCAGCTTGCACATAATCTTGATTTTTTATTGACAAAACCATTCCCCTAACGACTCTTGCAAATCCCGCCCAGCCAATGAGTGCGAGAATTATAACGATAAGCAAAAATCTTTGTGTGCTTGTCATTCCTGCCGGAAGAACTGATGCAAGTATTATTAAAAGGTAAAAACTTGGTATAGACATAATGCTTTCGGCAAATCTCATCATTAAATTATCTACAATTCCGCCGAAAAATCCTGAAATACCTCCGTAAATTAAACCTATCGGGAATAATACAAATAATGCCAAAAATCCGATTGTCATTGAAATTCTGCCGCCAAACAATAATCTTGAAAATACATCTCTACCATTAATGTCTGTTCCGAGTAAAAATATCCTTCCGTTTTCGTCTGTTGTAAAAAGATGGCGTTTCATAGGAATTAAGCCTAAAAATTTATAAGGCTGACCTTGAGAAAAGAATTTTATATAGTGTTTTTTGCTTCTGTCTAATGTGTATTTTATTTCAAGGCTGTTTTGGTCGAATTCTCTTATATAATTATACGTATAAGGTTTTGATAATTTACCGTTCTCATCTATTGTAAAAACCTTTGACGGAGGGACATAAGACATTGTTCTGTCTGAAAAATCCTTTGTATAAGGAGCAATAAAATCTGCAAAAAACAGAGCAAAATAAATTATTGCTAAAATAATTAAAGCAATTCTTGAAAATTTATCTTTCCATAAACCCTGTAATACGTCTTTTATCATGACTTACTCCTTATTCTCGGATCAGTAATGATAAGCAATATATCCGCAATCAAGTTTCCGGCTATTAGCATAACAGCACCCATCATTAAAGATGCCATTACAAGGTTTATATCTGATTTCATAACAGCTTCTAATATCAATCTTCCAAGTCCGGGATACTGAAAAACGTATTCAGTCAGAGCTGCACCTGATAATAGCCCTGCAAATTCAAATCCTAAAAGAGTTATCATTGGATTTAGCGCATTTCTAAGAGCATGTTTATAAACAATTTTAAATTCACTCAACCCTTTAGCTCTGGCAAATTTAACGTAATCGCTATCTAATACATCTAACATATTTGCTCTCATTTGTCTTTGCAAACTTGCAAGTGAAATTGTAAATAATACAAAAACCGGCAAAATTAAGTGGTGCGCTAAATCTAAAATTTTGCCTCCCAAACTCATTTGTGCAAAATTCGGGCTTGTTAGTCCGCCAATTGGAAACCAACCTGTTTTTACCGCAAATATTAACAACAAGACGGCAAAGAAAAATGACGGAATTGCCATACCAATACTTGTTAAAACTGTTAATATTCTGTCAAACGGACTTTTCCAATTGACGGCAGCAATTATCCCCAGCGGAACCCCAACAAGCCAGGTTAAAAGTATAACTAATGTTGTTAATAACAATGTATTCGGTATTCTTTCTTTAAGTTTTTGACTGACGCGTTCACCTGTTGAAGTTACACCCAAATCTCCTTTGACAAAAGACTTTGCCCACATTCCGTATTGAATAATTATAGGTTTGTCAAGTCCTAAGCGCTCTCTTTCTTTTTGAACCGTAACAGGTGATATCGAAGGATTGAGTTTTAATTCTGCCAAAGGATCAACCGGAGATAATCTTATTATGAAAAAGCTTATCAATGAAACCACTATTAATAGCGGAATTGTTTGTAATATTCGTTTTAAAATGTATTTCAAAGTTTCCATTGTTATTTGCCTATATAAATTTCTTCTATATTATGTGTTATCCCGCCAAGGCTTGAAGGGTAAATATTTTTAAATTTATCCCTAATAGCGATTATTATTGTAGGAGAATATATGTATACAAAAGGTTTTTGTTCATATACAATTTCCTGATATCTGTCGTAATATTTTTTTCTGGCTTCAAATTGGGTTTCTAATGCACCTTTTGTAAATACTTCGTCAAGTTCTTTTTCCCACGGAAGTAATCCGATTTTACCTTCTTGAGGACTTCTCATATTAAACATGTGAAGCCTGCCGTCAGATAACCAAACGTTTTTACCTCCGTTAGGTTCAAGCGGTGAACCCGTAAGCCCCATTATTACCATATCCCAGTCGTAAGTGCTTACAAGTTTATTTACCAGAGTGTTAAATTCAATCGGCTTGAAATTAACTTTCATTCCAAGATCTTCAAGATCTTGTTTTACCATTACACCGATAGCTTCACGTTCAGTGTTGCCGGCATTTGTATATAGATTAAATTCTACGCGGTGTCCGTTTTTATCATATAATTTGTTATTTTTAAGATAAAAACCGGATTTTTTAAGTAATGTTTTTGATTTTTCAATGTCTTTTTCGTAAGGTTTAAGATTTTTGTTTAGATAAATAGAATTAAGACTTTCCGGCGTAAACAAAGGTTCTCCGATACCGTTTGCGATATTTAAAACCATATTTTTGCGATCGGTTGCGTAATCTACTGCTAAACGGAAATTCAAATCCTGAAACCATTTTTGTTTTACGGGGTCTACATAAAATTTGCCGTCTTTATCTTTTCTGTTATTTAAATTCATAGAAAGATACATTGTGCCGGTTGTTGGTCCGAGATTGTATAATTTGAAATCTGAATGCGGTTCTAATGCTTTATAACGAGCGACTTTTGAGCCTTGCAAAGATATTACATCAAGTTCTTTTGCTTCAAATTTTAAAACTTCGTTATTTAAATCTCCCACAATTAGGTAAATCAATTTATCTAAATACGGAAGTTTTTCTTTTTTAGAGTTGATTTCATAGTAATTCGGGTTGCGTTCAAATACTACGCGCTGGGCCGGTATGTATTCTTTTAATTTAAAAGCGCCTGATATTACGAAATCTTTTGGCTTGGTATTTGTAGAAAGAAAAGAATCAAAGTATGACGCTCCTTTTTTTACTGCCGGTTCAAAAATGTGTTTTGGCGCAATCGGGGTTGACAGCATCATAAGAAACGGCGCATAAGGTTGCGGAGTTACAAATTCTACGATATAATTATCAATTTTTCTTACTATAGGAAGCTTGCCCTCTATTATTAAAGAATCGCGAGTGGAAGTATCGCCCATTCCGTCAAAAATTATATTCTTCCAAGTAAAAACAACATCATCTGCCGTGATAGGTTTTCCGTCAGACCATTTTATTCCGTGGCGAAGTTCGATAGTGTAAGTTTTTTTATCAGGCGAAATTTTGAATGATTTAGCAAGTTTTGGCATCGGTTTACCTGTAATCGGGTTTGTTGATATTAAACCGTCATACATAACACCTGACATTTGAGAAGATATATTATCTTTTGAGTTAAACGGATTAAATGTTTTTGGGCCTTCTCCGATTGTGGAAGTAACAAGCTCGCCGCCAAATTCCCCTACAGGTACTTGAGATTGAAGATAGTCAATGCCGTCAATTGTCATATTTTTAGGTGCAGGGTATGTTTGAGCAAGAGTTTGTCCTTGAGTTGAGGAATTTGGTTTATTTACATAAGGAATGTCTTTTACAAGACATGCCTTGCACAAGATTGCAACGACAATAATAAATAAAACCCAAAAACCTCTCCTTGTCATATTTGTATATTATCATGAATGATTTTTGAAAGTCCATAATGCAACGAGGGAATATTAAATATAAAACGATCAAGGATAAAATCCCCGCCTGATTTTATAAAATGGCAGGATACCCCGACTTACAAAACTACGTTGTCCCTTGCGAGAAATAACCCCCACCCTAACCCTCCCCCTAGGAGAGGATAATAAAAATTGTTGGCGGAGCTTCGCTCCGCCAACCTATACGAACTTATTGCCTTATCGCCTTATAGACCTATCGACTTATATGCTTCTCATTTTATACAAGTGCCATATCTTTACTAAAAGGATTTACACTTTCACCAAGAACACTTGATTTAATTTCTGCCAAATCCTGCTGCATAAGACGTCTTGGAGAACCTTCTTCCATTGAATGATTACGCAACAAATATGAAGGATGAAATATTGCCATTGAACGATATGATTTGCCATTAATTGTAACATCAAACCATTGTCCGCGAACTTTTGAAATTTGAAGCTTTTTCTCATTTCTAAAAGATTTTAGTGCTGTTGCTCCACAGAAAATAATTGCTTTAGGATTCATAATATCAATTTGTGCCGTAAGATATTTTTCACACATTGATTTTTCTACGTCTGTGGGAACCCTATTTTCCGGCGGACGACATTTTACTGTATTAATTATATACAAATCATTTTCACGAGAAATACCTGCTTCTTCCAAAAATTGATCTAACAATTTTCCTGCACGACCAACAAAAGGTTTACCTGTATTATCTTCTGTTTCTCCCGGAGCTTCACCTATTAAAACTATCTTCGCAGTTTCAGGATTTCCGTCAGAAAATACTATATTAGTGCGAGTTGCGCCAAGAGCACAATCCATACAATTTTGACATTTTTCCTGCAAAATATCCAAACATCCTTTTTTAATCATTCATAATCTCCTGCTTATTCTTTAAAATACCCAATATTATATTTTTTACAATATCTTTTTAATTCTTTAATTATTATATCAGATAATAAAAATACTGCAATTAAATTTGGAACAGCTAAAAATAATGTAAACGCATCAGATAAATTTACAACACTTGTCAAATTCATAGCTGAACCGATTACTATAAAAATACAATATATTATCTGAAAAGTTCTTGTAGAAAATTTTGACTCCCCAAAAAGAAAATTCCAGCTCTTTGTTCCGTAATATGAACCGCAAAGCATTGTTGATAAAACAAAACAAGCAGCCATAAAGGTTAATAATATCGGAAAATACGGACAAACAGATCCAAATGCTCTTGAAGTCAATTCAATTCCTTCAATACCGTTTGTATTAAGATAAGCACCCGTTACAACAATTATAAATGCTGTTGCCGAACCGACAATTACCGTATCAACAAACGGCTGCAACATCGCTATAAATGCCTGAGCCACAGGTTTGCTTGTTTTTACGGCAGAAAAAGCAATCGGCGCTGTTCCCAAACCTGCTTCGTTTGCAAACATTGCTCTACGAAATCCCCACAACATACAACCGAAAATTCCGCCCCCAACTACCGCTTGAGGTTTAAAAGCTTCTTTCACAATTAAAATAATAGTTTCAGGAACATGATGAATATTTAACAAACAAATTATAAATGCTGAAAATACATACAAACTACACATTACAGGAGTAACTTTTGAAGTAAATTTTCCTATTGATTTTATCCCGCCAATAACCGTTATGTACGTTATTAAGGCAACTATTAAACCAAAAAGCCACCTTTGACCGTCAAAAAGACCCGTTACATTTGTTATTTGAGTGGTAATAGCATTTATCTGAAACAAATTCCACCCGCCAATCATTGCGAAAATACAACAAATAGCATAAATATTTGCAAGATATGGCGCAACAGGCTTTATCCACGGAGCTTTTAACCCGTTTATAATATAATACATAGGGCCACCGGAAGATGTCCCGTCTTTATTTATTTGACGAAATTTTATACCCAATAAAACTTCCGAAAATTTCAACGCCATTGATAATATTCCTGCCAATATCATCCAAAAAATAACCCCAGGGCCGCCAATTGATACTGCTAAAGCTGAACCAACAACATTTCCCATGCCGGCAGAAGCAGAAATTGTTGCGGTTAATGCCTGAAAAGAAGATACTTCTCCCTTTTTGGCTCGTTTTATTGTATCCTGATGTTTATATTTTTTTGTAATTAGATCAAGCGCATGTTTAAATCCCCAAAACCCTATAAACCGCGTCCTAATAGTAAAATATATTGCCGCAATAATTAAAAGCGCAATAAGAAATTCTACACGTACTCCATTTATGGTTACATGCGAAAAAATCAGCCCTGAAATTTTATTTGCAACAGGTGCTAATATACTATCAATTCGGCCATCCAAATTCATACAATTATTTTACAATAAACATAATAATTTGTTTTAATTCGCATTTATGAAATCACTTCAATCAACTCTTTTAACACTTTATTATAAGGAGTTGAAATATTGTATTTTTCTCCAAGTTCAATTATATGACCCGCAAACATATCAACTTCTGTTTTTCTTCCGGCTTCAATATCCTGAAGCATAGATGTTCTACCGTTTTTTACCATTTTATTAAAAGATATCAACGCTTCATCAATCATTGTTTCAGTATTTTTAACCCCTTCTTTTTGAGCTAAAACTTGAACTTCTTTCATTATTTCAATCATAAATTTTATAAATTTGTCATTAGACTGCATTTGACCAAATGTCATTTTTAAAATTGCAGACGGTTGATTTGAACTCACATTGAGCATAAATTTTAACCATAATGCCCGATACATATCATCAGGAATTTGATATTCGATACCAACTTGATCAAAATATTTTTTTAAACGTTGAACATTTTGTTGTGCATACTTATCATTTTTATCTCTTGACCCAAATACAATTTTCCCGACACCGTCATGATTAATAATATTATCTTGTCTCATTGCACTATGACCGATAAAATACGAAAGTAAAACATGCTCATTACCATATTTATCTGCAAGAATTTTCTCACTTGTAACACCATTAAGAAGTGAAATTATTATTGTATCTTGTTTAATAAAATTCGCTATATTTTTAACAGCATCTGAAAATCCGTCATATTTTGTCGCAATAATAATTAAATCTGCTTTAAAATCACTTGCATCAGGCAAAATATAGTTCAAATTTAATTCTTTCCCATTAAATACTTTCGGGAATTTTTTATATTTTTCAAGACGCTGCGCATCAACTAATATTTTCAAATTTCCCGAATCATATTCGTTAATTTTGTTTGCGTAAATTGACCCGACTGCACCTATTCCACAAATTAAAACATTTTTGATATCTTCCATACAAAAATAATTTTAACATAAAAAATTATTAATATTTTTTAATTTTAAAACAATTTTTCTCACAAAAAAAACTTTATATAAAAGTAAGTGTGTAGATAAATTTTGGGTGTGTAAAATTTAGTGGGAATCAATCTCTTTGGCTCTAATCACTATGCCATAGACCTGAGCCGTATACAATTTAATGGAAATACAAACCGCGCAAATACAAAAACTAACCCCGCGGACAGCTTTTATTCGACTTCTGTTATAAAAACATATAATGAAGCCGAAATTCAAGAAATGATTTCCAAAAATCCTAAAATTAAAAATATTTTAACAGAAAATAATATTGAACTAAAACTAAACATGAAAGAACTGGAAGATTTATATAACAACCATGCCAAGGACACCGCTAATATAGCCCTTGCGATAGCACGAAATCTTCCTTCATCATTAAAACAAAATGTCGATTTCTATACATTAAAACAAGGTGCTATATTACATGACATAGGTAAAGTTTTAATTCCGGATAAAATTTTAAATAAGCCATCTAATTTAACACCCCAAGAACATAAAATTATGGATTTACATTCCGAACTCGGATATGAGCTTTTGAAAAATTCCGATGTTAATGAAGATGTTTTAAAACTCGTGCGCTATCACCATAAACCTTATGACACAACCCCTGATATAAATCTGCAAATACTCAATCTGGCAGATAAATATTCGGCATTAACCGAAAAAAGAGTTTATAAAGAAGCGTTTTCACCAAAAAGCGCACTAACTCTTTTATATCCTGAAGTGAAAAATGGGAATATTAATCCTATGCTTTTTAATGCTTTAGTAAACGCTGTAAACGTAAAAACCTCTCAAAATAAATCATTAGCCGGTATGTAAAGAAGTATTAAGAAGTATATAACATATATAGCAATTTTGAATAACAAAAATTGTTTATATAAATGTAAGGGAAAAGAAAACACGAGAAAATAAAGAAAATACGGGGAATAAAATTTAGGGGAAAAAAAACAAACGTAATCATCCATCATAATCAATCTTTCTTGGGTGCTGATTTTTCAGCGCCTTTTTTATTGTTTATGAAAAAAAACAAAGAAAATGCGGGTTAATAACCCGCATTATACAGAAGAAATTTATGAAAAAAAAACTAAACTTCTTTAAATACTAACGTTGTATTATGTCCGCCAAATCCGAAAGAATTTGAAAGTGCTGCGTGAACTTTCTTTTCTCTCATTTTATGAGGCACATAATCAAGGTTTGCAACATGTTCATCCTGATTATCAAGGTTTATGGTAGGAGGAACTTTACCTTCGGTAATTGCTTTCACACAAACAATAGCTTCAACGGCACCAGTTGCACCAAGCATGTGTCCGTGCATGCTTTTTGTAGAACTTACAAGAAGGTTTGGATTTTTTTCTTTATCGCCAAAGATTTCTTCAATAGCTTTTGATTCAGCGATATCACCTAATCCTGTACTTGTTCCGTGCGGATTAATATAATCAATTTCCTCAGGTTTCATGCCTGCATCAGCAAGTGCAAATTCCATTGATTTTAAAGCGCCTCTGCCTTCAGGATCTGGAGCTACAATATCATGGGCATCAGCAGTTTGACCGTATCCTACGATTTCTGCATAAATTTTTGCACCACGAGCTTTTGCATGTTCATATTCTTCAAGAACCATTACGCCTGCGCCTTCACCCATAATAAATCCGTCTCTGTCTTTATCATAAGGGCGGGAAGCTCTTTGCGGTTCATCATTTCTTTTTGAAAGTGCTCTACAAGCTGTAAAAGCGCCAACACCTAAAGTCGTTAATGTTGCTTCACAGCCGCCTGCAACAACGGCATCCGCATCTCCATATTGAATTGATCTGAATGCATCACCTATTGAATGTGTACCTGTAGCGCAAGCAGATGCAACACATTTATTCAAACCTTTATATCCATGTTTTATAGATACTCTGCCTGAAGCAATATCAACGATTAACATTGGTACCGTAAATGGAGAACCTTTTGTAGGTCCTTTTTCTAACATAGCAAGGTGATTTTTTTCAAAAGTATGAAATCCGCCTGCTGCAGAACTAACTATAACACCAATTCTATATGGATCATATCCTGCTTCATCCAAACCGGCATCGGCAATCGCTTCATCTGCTGCAACCATGCCAAATTGGGTAAATCTATCCATTCTTTTTGCATCTTTTGGATCAAGATAATCATCAGGATTAAAATCCTTATCTTTAATTTCAGCTGATATTTTTACTGTTTGTTTTTCTGTATCTATTCTTTCAGTTAAAGTTACTCCGCTTTTGCCTTCAATCATGGAATTCCAAAATTTATCTACTCCTATTCCACAAGGGGTAACTGCTCCCAATCCTGTAATTACTACTCTTCTTTTTGTCATGTGTTTTTCCTTTTTTCTAATACAAATAATACGGGAGCGAAACATGAATGTCCCACTCCCGTATTTATAAAATTCAATTTTAAAAACTCAATTAGTGAGACAATTTGCTGTCAATATAATTTACAGCATCTTGAACTGTTTGAATTTTTTCTGCGTCTTCATCAGGGATTTCGCATTTGAATTCTTCTTCTAAAGCCATAACCAATTCAACTGTGTCTAAAGAATCAGCACCTAAATCATCTGTAAAACGAGCTTCAGGTGTAACTAATTTTTCATCTACGCTCAATTGATCTACTACAACTTTTTTAACTGTGTCTAATGTACTCATCTTTTCTTTTCCTCTTTTTTAATGTAATTTCGTATTTACTAATACTTATCTGCGAACATTATAAATCGTTAAATTTTTTTTTGCAAGAACTTTACAATTTCTATTACTATTTGTTATAAATCTTAATCATATTACAAATCTAAATAGCAAATTTAATTTTATTTGGTTATTAATAAAACATCTCTAGTGCTCAAAATAAGGATTAAATTATGTCTATTTCTGCAATTAACAGTACAAATAATTATTCACCAAGCTTTGGTCATTCATTTAGAGTTTCAATATGTTTAAAAGACGCATATAGCGGGCAAGATGTTTTTATAAATCCGGCGTCTGATTCTAAATTATATAAAAAATTAAATTCAAAAATTGTATCTTGGCTTAATGAAGAATTTTTTAACAACATAAGAAATTTATATTCTATTAATAGAAAGGTTGCCAAAACTCAACCTCAAAATCTTCTTCACAAATCGATGATAGAGAATTTAAAAAACATTGACAAAGATTATAAGAATTTTAATTTTGTTCGTTCAATATACAGAAGAAATAAACTCGGATATATTGTTACGGGTATTGATGTTCCGATTATTGAAAATATGAAGGGTTTAAAAAATATCGGTATTGCCAAAGCTGATGCTGCATGGACTTACGGCAGAACAAATACTCCTTATGTAAAAAATTTAAGTGCAATTACGAGAGAGAATGCGCTTAAATATATTTCAAATGACAGTATTCTCTTACGTTCAGACGATAATAAAGAAATTATGCTTAAAGCAATATTTAAAGAAATTGGTCTTAACAAGAAAAAAGAACCGATTTATGAACTTGACAGCTTTGAATTTCACAGAATAAAAACAAAACCTGATTTAAAACCGGTCAATGAGAATATAAAAATTTATAAACAAAGTTCTTTTGCTCATGATTTAATAGGCGAGACTATTAAGCATTTAATTAAAAATATGAAAAAACAATAAAAAAGAGAACCTTAAAGGTTCTCTTTTTTTATTAAACATTTGATATTATAACATCAAACCGCCTGCAACTTCGATAGCTTGACCTGTTACATAATCGGTATCAAGAGCTAAGAATTTTACAACTTTGGCAATATCTTCAGGAGTACCAAATCTCTTCATCGGAATAGCAGCGGCATATTCTTCGATATTACCAAGATTTGCGGTCATTGCAGTTTGAATAAATCCTGGACATACAGCGTTTACACGAATATTTCTTGAGCCAAATTCTTTAGCTAAAGTTTTTGTCAAACCGATTAAGCCTGCTTTAGAAGCTGAATAGTTAGCTTGACCTGCGTTTCCGTGTACACCTACGATAGATGACATGTTGATAATAGAACCTTGACGAGCTTTCATCATATATTTGATAACGGCATGAGTAACATAGTAAGCTGAACCTAGGTTAATTTTAATAACTCTTTCCCATTGTTCAGCATCCATTCTCAAAAACAGACCGTCTTTTGTAATACCAGCGTTGTTTAAGAGAATATCGATATGACCGTGTTCTTCAATCATTTTATCAACAGCAGCTTTAACCTGTTCATCGTTTGAAACATCAAATTGATAGAACCAAGCATCAACACCTAAAGCTTTGATTTCATCAATAGCAGGTTGAGCAGTTGCAGCATCACAAATATCGTTGATAATAATATCACAACCGGCATTAGCAAGTTCTTTAGCACAGCTGAAACCGATACCGCGAGAACCGCCTGTAATTAACGCAATTTTTCTTTCACTCATTTTAATCTTTCTCCTTATTTTCCTTCTTTTTTTACTATCGTCCGCATTATTATAACATAAACTGAAATTCAACAGAAATTCGGTTTATAGTTCGTAACATATATTTATATCAAATAAAAAACAATCTTTTTTTTCTTTGAAAAGGGAAAAATAGCAAGTCGGCGGAGCTTCGCTCCGCCGACCTAAAAAACTTATTGCCTTATAGACTTATTGACTTGTTTAACTAAGCTCTACGCCCTCGCGTTAAACGGGTACCGGCGGAATGCGCCTTTCACCCTCTGCTCGTTAAATAAATTAAATATGTTAACAATTCGTTACATTTGGCACATTCGCGCGAAATGATTAAATTATTAAATGATTAACTAATCTCTACGCCCTCGCATTAAACGCCACCGTTCGCGTTTGCAACGAAAACCGCTTGGTTGCTCGCCTTCAACGGCGTTCCGTGTTTTAGCCTTAGAGGCAAAAGCCTCAGCTAAAACAACTGCAGCCTAGGCTCGCAATCCGCTCAACGTTTCCGTTGACGCACGCTCATCTCTCGCTTCGCTCATGGCTCTGCTCGGGCTATTCGAGACAAACCACCCGTCCATTGTCGTCGTAGCGGCTGCCGTAGTCGTACCCCGTTTTCGTGCTGTCGAAGTAACGTCCGTAAGCGTGGTCTGTGCCGTCAGGCTGTGACGACCACAAGTAGAACAAAGAAGACACAGTTGATTCAATTCCTAAAGCAGTAAATACTTCAGCTTTGTTTGCGTTCCAATTTAGGTTTGAATTGCTGTTGTATGAGTTTGCGTCGCTTATTGTATTGTCTCCATAGAGTGTGCGGGCTATCTTTGCTAATGCAGCTGCATCCGGTAATTTCT
>CAYVSD010000021.1:0-29248 GCA_964453315.1 uncultured Muribaculaceae bacterium
ATTGGCCATATTAAACTCCAAATGGAAGACGGTCCTTTATGCGGATGCGGAGATTACGGATGTCTGGAAGCAAACGCTTCAGGCCCTGCAATTGTTGCAATGGCGCAAGAATACATAAAAGGCGGGAAAGCCGCTAAATTTAGAGAAATGGCAGCCTCTCAAGACGGAGAAATTACACCATACATAGTTGCAAAAGCCGCAGAAGCAGGAGACCCTGTAGCACAAAAGATTTTTAAAATTATGGGTTACAGAATAGGTATGGGACTCGTAAGTGTTATTAACTTATTAAATCCTGAAAAAATTATAATTGGCGGCGGCGTTGCAGAAGCAGGAGAGCTATTACTTGAACCAATAAGAAAAACTGTTAAATCAAGAGCAATGAAAGTTGCAGGAGAAGCAGTACAAATAGTACCCGCACAACTTGGAAACAGCGCCGGAGTAATCGGAGCAAGCATGCTTATTGACGGCGAATAAATTAATATATAAAATACAAAAAAACCGGCAGAAAACAACTGCCGGTTTTTATTTAAAAACTTGCAAAATAATTACAGAAGTTGGGCTGTTAGCCCAACAACATAATTAAATGAGTCCTAAAACTTTTTTGTACCAGGAAAATGATTCAAGCTCGGTACCGTTAAAAGTTGTTTTAGCACATTGATTTTTTAAATAAGCTTCAAACTCATCCGCAAAAGGTGACTTAACTTTTTTTACTTTTTTCTCTGAAGAAACTGCTGTTACCATAGAACCTACTCCTTTACAATTTAAGTTACACATCGACCCCATTTACAGGTTATATTATACCACACTTGTAACAACTTTTCCAGTTATAAAACATGCAATATGTTTTTTTTGCTAATAATAAAGGGTTTCGGATTGTAAAATTTTATTAAGCCATTTTGTTTTTATAAACTTATCAAAAATAAGCTAAATTTTTGCCAAAATTTTAGCTTTGACAAATGCAAAATTTTAACACTCTGCAACTTGCTGAAACACAATTATAACAATAATATCAGAAAATAAATTTTGCGACCTCAAACGGATAATTTTTGCAAAAATTTTGCTATAATTTTTGCAAAAATTTTATCTTAAATATCCAATGACAAAACTCACATAATCTAAAATTTGACAAGAAGAAATATTTACAAATTATTACACTTGGAAATACTTTGCATATAGGAATTTTTATGCTAAAATGTTGCAAAAGAGATTTAGGAATATGAAAATTAAAAAAAGATTTTTTATAACCGTTTTATTGTCAGCATTAGCATTTAATACAATGTCAGCAGAAGCAAAAATGACACCTAATGCAAACAGATTATACCAAGAAGCTTGCTCTGCCGAACATCAACAAGACTTAAAAACGGCAATATCTAAACTTGAAGAGGCTATTGCGGATTCCGGACCGGATGTTATGTTATACACAAAGCTTGCCGGAATATATACAGAAATTGATGATTACAACAAAGCTCTTGAAATATATAAAAAAGTTATCGATTTAAACCCGGAAGATGCTTTCATATACATAAGTATCGGCAACATATACGAAAATCAGGCAAAATACAAGGAAGCAGCAGAAGCTTATAACAAAGCTTTAGATATTTTTCCAGAATATAAATACAATTACCTAAATATCGGAAATGTTCAATATCAATTAAAAAACTATAAAGAAGCAATTTCAGCATACAGTATGTTTCTCGAAACATATTCAGGACACACAGAGGCTCGTGAAAATCTGGCCGATTCATATATAACCGTAAAAGATTATGCAAATGCCGCAAAACAGTATAAAATCGTTTATGACAAAAGACCGGACTCTTTTAAACAATATTCTCAATACGGAATTGCTCTTTTAAATATTAATCAACCGGAAAAATCCGTTGAAATGCTCGAAAAAGCAATTGAAATTGACCCTGAAAATAACTCTGCACACCTTGGACTTGCTCAAGCATACCAAGACTTAGGCAAAAATGAAGAATCATATAATCAATATCAAATCGTATTAAAAAAAGTTCCGAATTTAAATACTGTTCGACTCGATTATGCAAATCTTCTTGCGGACATGGATAAAAATACCGAAGCGGTTGAACAATACAATATGTATATAAAAGCATTCCCTAATGATGTTAAAGGATACGCGAATATTGCTTCTGTTTATAAAGATTTAAAAAATTATGATAAAGCGATAGAAAACTATTCAACAGCGCTTTCCAAAGATGAAAATAATATTGATTACAAAAAAGATATCGCAAATTGTTATCATAACAAAAAAGACTACCAAAACGCGATTAAATACTACGATGAAGTACTAAGTGTTCAACCTGATGATTACAATATCAAATTTAACAAAGCGCTTGCACTTCATGCTCTCAAAAATTATGATGAATCTATAGAATTATACAATGAACTTCTTACTATAAAAAACGAAAAAGCTGTAAAAGAAAATCTTAATAATGCACTTGTTGCACGCGGCCATGAACGAATTGACTCAGAAGATTATGAAGGAGCAATTTCAGATTTCAAAACCGCAATCAAATCAGGATTTAAAGACGGTTATGTATATTACGGATTAGCAAAAGCATACAGAGCAAACGGAAATAACACAAAAGCTTCTGAAAATTACGAAAAAGCAATTTCTATTAATCCTGACAAAACATTATATTCAGCAGAATACAGTGATTTTATTTCATCATTATATGCTCCTAAAACAACCGTTCAAACCTCAACAAATAGCGGAGAATTACCGTCAATAAGCATTTCAATGGAAAACACACAGGCTTCAAACACAAAAGTAACGCCAAAAAATTCCGAAGTTACTATGAAAAAAAATGAAGAATTTATCCTTGAAGGAGATAAAAATTATAAAGAAAAAAATTATGATGCTGCCGTAAAAAATTATCAAGATGCTTTGCAGCTCGTACCAAACGATGCAATTACTCTTTTAAAATTAGGAAATATTTATAAATTAAAAGAAGATAACACAAAAGCAGTCAATTATTACCAAAAATCCATTATTGTTAATCCTGATTATACTGACGGATGGTTTAATCTCGGACTTGCTTATGCAAATGAAAACAATTTAATTGAATCCCAAAAAAGTTTTGAAAAAGTTATTGAATTAGACTCCGATTACAATTTTGGATATGCATATTACGCCTTAGCAATGGCTTTTGAACATCAAAATAAAAATGACGAAGCTATAAAAAATTATAAATTATTTGTCAAACACAATAACGATAAAGATTTAGTGAATTCTGTTCAAAATAAAATTAAACAACTACAAAAATGATAAAAAAAATCGCACTATTTATAACAATAATTTTTATCGGGCTTTTCACCTGCGCTTGCAACAACGAAGAGGTACAAGTATTTTATAACAAGCGCCCGTTTAGCGCAGAAACGATAACTGAAAATACAAATATTTTCAAACCGAATGAACGTATTTATTATCTTGTAACGCTGCCTAAAAAAGTACAAACGCAGCGTATTTACATAAAAATAATGAAAATGGGCAGTAAAGAAAGGCTCGGTTATGATACAGTCTGGGCGCGTCAAGTAAAATTACGGGATGAACAAGTCCATTATTACACTGATTACATTGTTTTATACGAAACAGGAGCTTATGTCGTTCAAATATATTCAAAAGATGACCCGACCAAACTCCTTGCCGCGTCACAGTTTTACATAAGAAATTAACTGCACAACACTTGACAAATTATTAAAAATAGTAAATAATATAAAAGCAGGGTGGTAGTTGCTCAAGCTACCAAGTACTCTGTAAGAAGACTAAGCGGTATTTACCTTTCTAAGTAAATGCCGCTTTTAATTATGAAAAGAATCAAAAAAATTAAAAATAAACTTACATTGATATCATTCATAGCGGCCTCCTTTCTTTCGGGAACCAACCCGAAGACTATATAATTGATTGTCGATTGAGTTCCGTCAAAAAGAATACCTTTACCCTGCAAAAACATTATAATAATAATAATTTACTCCTATGTCTATATTATTAAGAATATTTCAAGGTTTATAACAAAATTTTTTATGCTAAAATAATATATATGATTACTACAGATAAATTAAATTTTTTGACAGCGGGAATACCTTTATGCACTCCGCGTAATACAGGATACGAAGGTGCATTTAAGGTTTTGGAAGATATGGGGCTTGACGGACTGGAAGTTGAATTTGTCCACGGAGTGCGCATGTCTGAGCAAACTCGTAAATATTTAAAGCAAATTTCACAAGAAAAAAAATTCTTACTCACCTCTCACGGACCATTTTATATAAATCTTAATTCCAAAGAAGAAGAAAAAGTTGAAGCCAGCGTACAGCGAATAGTTGAAACAGCACAAGCTGCAAACGATTTTGGCGGTTATAGTATAACCTATCACGCAGCTTTTTACATGGGTGCAGATAAAGAAACAGTATATCAACAAGTTAAAACTCAAACTCAAAAAATAATCGAAATTTTAGAAAAAAATAATATTGATGTTTGGATAAGACCGGAAACCACCGGCAAAGCCACGCAATGGGGCGATTACGAAGAAATAATAAGACTATCTAAAGAATTTGATCAAGTTCTGCCTTGTATAGATTTTTCACACATTCATGCCAGAACAGGCGGAGAATACAATACTTATGACGAATTTTGCAAAATCTTAGATAGAATTAGCAAAGAACTTGGGCAAAAAGCTATCGACAATTTTCACGCCCACCTTGCAGGAATTGAATATAGCGCAAAAGGAGAAAAGCGCCACTTAATTTTTCAAGATGCTGATATGAACTATAAAGATTTACTCAAAGCTTTAAAATCTTTTGGTATCAAAGGCGCATTAGTTTGCGAAAGCCCAAACATAGAAACAGATACAAAAATTCTAAAAGAATATTATATGAGCCTGTAATATTAAACATTATTACAATTTTGCCGCTCCTTTTGATATATGGTAAAAACAAAAAGGGGTGAGTTATGTTTAATTCGGTTAATAATCCTTTTAATAAAAGAATTGAGTCTGCTCTTTCAACCGGTCAGGATAAAAAACAACGTGACCAGCAGCAAAAGGAAGATGAAGAAAAACATTATCTGGAAGAAGACGACTCAGATGAAGTTAAAATAGGCGGACAACCTATTTTATCAGAAGATGATGTTAAATACCTGACTGAAGAATATATCTCAAAACTTAAATCCGAAAATGCAAATAACGAAAAAATTTTAAACAAACTCGACAAATTTTTATCAAAATTTGACGTCAAAAAATTCATGAAACAAAACCCTAATATGACCCGTTCTGACTTTTACATGGTTATGTACAACGAAACAGCAGGGTTATTGAATTAATCTTTTACGCCAACCATTTCTTTCCACATTTGGGCAGAAGATTTTGTTGAACCATCAGCAGATGCACCCGGCAAACAATTTCCCGTAGAAGGCGGCATAATTGCCACATCAGTTACAAATTTAGTATTTCCTATAGTTTTACCCCCTGTAGACTTGATTTGGAATGTAAATAAATCTACTCCCCAGCGATTTGGTCCTTTTCTACCATTTACGTCAATTGCAAATTCTCTAATACCACGACTTGATGCTTCAATCAATATCATACCGTTATCAAGAACATAGGCTTTATTTTTATTAAAATCACTTTTAAATCCTAAACAATTTGAATTAGGAAAAGTATACTTATTGGTAATACAACCTTCTTCCACAGAATCACTCTCACAAGAGTGCGAAACTCCTAAATTATTTAAAAATTTTTCTTTAAATTCCGAACATTGCTTATCAGATGCCCCCGAAACATCAGAATCAATACCGTAATCTTCCCTATCATCCGTTCCGGGAGCAATTTGAAGATAACACGCATATATATGACCTGCTTCACTATTCACATTTTCAAGAGCAGTCTGAAGCATTGAATAAGCAGATTTAAATTGCGCTAATCGCATTCTTTTTTGAATAGAAGTACTTACATTTGTAATAGTTAATGATGCAATAACACCAATTAACAATAGTGTTATCATAACTTCCGATAATGTAAAAGCTCGTTTTTTCATATAAATATTTTAACAAATTTCTTAAAGGATTGCAATATTAAAACTTCAAGCCCTTGGGTGAGTTTGCTCATAAACCTCTTTCATATGCTGCATAGATATATGAGTATAGATCTGAGTATTAGAAATACTAGCATGCCCCAAAAGTTCTTGCACAACTCTTAAATCTGCACCATTTTCAATCAAATGAGTAGCAAAACTATGCCTAAACATGTGTGGAGTAACCTTTTTAGGCAACTGGATTTTATCTACAACATCATTAATTACATTTCTTATCATTTTTGTCTGTAATCTATAACCTGTTTTGTTTATAAACACAGGACTGTCATCCGTAATCGGCGGCAAATCATAACCGCGCGCCACAAGACTTCTTGCTGTATCAATATAACCTTGAAGGTAATTTTTAGCTCTATCTGTAATTAAAATAATTCGTTCTTTAGCACCTTTACCAAATACAGTAATCTCATTATTTTCAAGATTAAGATTTCCAAAATTTAATCCGCTTAATTCGGAAACTCTCATTCCGCTTGCCCACAAAAGCTCAAGAATTGCTCTGTTTCGATAACCCGCCGGAGTATCCATATTGATACCGGATAAAATTTCTTCCACTTCATCCGATCGTAGGAATTTTGGCAAAGATTTCGGTCGTTTAGGGGATATTAAATTCTCCGCAGGATTAGTATCAATTTTTTGCTCTCTGTGCAAAAATTTATAGAAAGTTCGAATAGACGCAATCTTTCTTGCTACGGTCGTTTTACGGTAATTAAACTTTTGTATAAAATGTAAATAATCCCGTATTTTCGCGAAATTTGCTCTCTCACAACACTCATCGCCCAACCACAAAAGATATGCCAAAACGTCGGAATTATAAGCCTTTGCAGTATGTTTAGAAAAGTTTTTTTCTACTATAATATAAGTGCGAAAATCGTCTAAATCTTTTTTTGATTCTGTGTTCAATCCCATATATTTAACCTATTGCCTTTTTCTTGCAACTATTATACAATATTTTCATAAGATGTAAAATATTCAACTGGAAGGTTAGGAGAAAATAATGAATTGTAAAAAATTATTAGTCACTTCAATGATTTTAACTTCATGTGTTCTTTGCGCACCTCAATCGTTTGCTGCTCAACCTATCAAGGCCCAAGTATCAAAAAGCTACACCGATATCAGCAGAATGATTGAATACAACAATTACAGCGATGCAGATGCTAAGTTAAAAGAAATTTTGACAAAAAACCCTAATGATCTCGAAGCAAAAGCCTTGCAATTGATGTCATTTGCAAAACAATGGAAACTTGCTCCGGCTCAATCGGAATTAGACAAATATTTAAAAAAATACCCTAAAAATGCGCAATTCCACTACGCGCAAGGATTAGTATATTTGATGAGAGAAACCTCATCAGACGTTGAATATATCAAAAATATTCAAAATCTTTCAAATGCAGCTATTGCAGAATTTGTAAAAGCTGTTGAATTAGACAGTACATATTACCAAGCATACAACGCTATGGGTGTTGCAACATTAAAATTAGGCAACAAAAAAGACGCTGAAGATTTATTCAAAGTTGCATTAAAAATCAATCCTAACTTTGCACCTGCTTATGATAACTTAGGTAATATTGCAATGTTAGACGGCGACCTTGATCAGGCTGAAAAATATTATCTTCAATCTATCAAATGCAACTCTCACAACCCGACTTCAATGTATCACATGGGTCAAGTTGAATCTCGCCGCGGAGATTATACAAAAGCATTAACTTGGTTAAATCACTCACTTCACATCAATCCTAATTCTTCACCAGGATGGAATTTACAAGGTGAATTATACCTAAAACAAGGTAACCAAGCTGCAGCAATTAATTCATTTAAAAAAGCAATTCGCGTAAAACCTGAAAACTCTCGTCCATACATCAATTTAGCAGGTGTATACGAAAGACGTTCAGACCACGAATTTGCTATGGAAGAATTAAAAACAGCTATCGTATTAAATCCTAATTATAAAGACGGTATTTACAGAATTGCAAATATGTCTCTCGAAACTAAAAAATACCAACAGGCACTTGAATATTATTCAAGATTGTTAGGCGATGCAAATTATAATAATCAAGCAATAATCGGTTTGGCAAATACATATTATGAAATGGCTAAAGACACCGCAGACAGCCGCGACTATACAACTAACAAAGATGTATATTTAGCTTATGATTACGTGAATGAAGCCATCCAAAGAACTCCAAACGATTTAAAACTTCATTTGGCTAAAATTAAATTGGCAAAACTTACACACCAAATGGAATTAACAAACGAAAATCTTAACTACATTGTTCAATCAGCATCAGACAGCTTGATGGACACTGTTATTAAAGGGGAAGCATATCTTTCTTTAGGTAGAGAAAACGACGCTGTTTATACATTTGAAAATGCAATCAATTTTGCAAACAGCATTGATGATGAATTATATTTATCAGAAATTCTTGTTCAACACAAACAATTCAGAACAGCAAGAAAAGCTTTACAAAAAGTTTTGATGTCTGATCCTGATAACAGAATCGCATTAAACGGCGTTCACTACATTGATATGTGCGAAATGAAGTCAAATGAATTCTTCGAAATTGCTTTAAGACAATATCAAGAAGGCAATTACGCTTCAACTATTGAATATTGCAACAGAGCAATCGATTTCTATCATAACGCACCGTCAATTGCGAAATTGAAAGCTCAAGCTTATGAAGCAGAACACAACTACGAAGGCGCAGTTAAATACTATACTCAATACTTATCACTTGCACCTAACGCTTCTGACAGAGCCGCAGTTGAACAACGTATAAACGTATTCAAACAACAAATGTAATTCTATAAACAATATGGCAAAAAAATTCGATATAAGAAAAACATTTGAAACATTTTGGAAAGAGCCTCTTAGTATTTTAACTGAGGGGCTGTTTCAAATTGTAAATATCGAATCAAATATCTTTAGTGAAAAATCATCTTTTCACATAGATTTTATGAATAATAAAACACAGCTAACTATAATAAATAACCCCAAAATGTATAATTTATTATCATCTGTCCTACATAGAAAACAAGTTCGAGACCAAAAAGAGAAGGCTGCAGGGAAATGATACGACCAAAAGCAAAATTTTTACAAAGCGCAGAAAAATTAAGCCAATGCCCTGATTTTAATTTACCGGAATTTCCGCTTCTTGGCAGATCTAATGTAGGCAAATCATCATTTATAAACGGTCTTGCAGATAATAAAAAACTGGCTAAAACATCAAACACTCCGGGAAAAACAAGACTTATAAATTTCTTCAATTTTGACGAAAAATTTATACTTGCGGACTTGCCGGGATATGGTTATGCGCAAATTTCAAAAGAAGTTCAAAACCGCTGGCAAAAACACTTAGAAGAATATTTATTAAACCGTGATAGCATAAAAAGCCTTGTTCAACTGATTGACGGACGTCATGAAATCCAAAAAAATGATTATCAAATGCGCGAATGGGTGACACAATACGATTTACCAATTATAACAGTAATTACAAAAACAGATTATATATCTTCACACAACAAAATACAAAGTGCCATAGCACACGTCAAACGCGAATTTGGGGGAGAAGTATATCCATTTAGCGCAGTAGACAAACGCTACAACGAAGATATTTTAAAATTTTTCAATAATTAAAATTAATTATCTTTATACCAAACACCAAAATTTTCTATTAAATCATACATAGCTGAATAATCACCGTTAAACTGCATACACCTATCATCTATTATAAGCCATGCCGGTTTTTTAATATTAGTTACCTCGCTTATATAATTATTCAAACCATTTTCAAACAACCATTTTTGTGCAAGTTTTTTAGGTCTCGTCGTAAATAATTTTACATCAAATCTCTGTGCTAATTTTTCTACAAACTCTTTTGCGCCGCTTCTAATTGAAGGAATATAATTACAATTATAATCTCCATTATATTCATTCAAAACACCATCTAAATCTAACAATATAGTCTTCATAAAAAAATCCTCAAATTTATTATAAATTCTTAACTATTACTTGATTACAACTACAAAATAAGCGTGTCATTCTATACTAATAATAAGCGTATGAGTCTATATTGTCAATATGAATACTAAAATATTGGAAAATCTTGGCGCCCAATTAAAACGCATCCGAAAAGAAAAAGGATTAACGCAAGAATCATTAGCAGAAAAAGTTAAAATACATCCAACTTATGTTGGTAAAATAGAAAGCGGCAAAAACAATATTTCAATAATAACCATATTCAAAATTTCAAGAGCATTAGGTGTAAAACTTTCTGATATTTTTTCGTTTGATAAATAAATAATTTTATAAAAAATCACCGTCGCAATTGCGACGGTGATTCATATTTATTCTACATATTCTTCTAAACGTCTTTTGCGGTTCGGATGGCGAAGTTTTCTCAAAGCCTTCGCTTCAATTTGTCTGATACGTTCACGAGTAACGCCGAACAACTGACCAACTTCTTCCAGAGTTCTCTGTCTGCCGTCATCCATACCAAAACGTAATCTCAATACATCACGCTCACGAGCTGACAATGTACAAAGAACTTCTGCCAAATCTTCTTTCAAAAGTTCTGAAGCAACCATTTTTACAGGAGCGTCAGCCTCTTTATCTTCAATAAAATCGCCTAATCTTGAATCTTCTTCTTTACCGATAGGAGTTTCCAATGATAAAGGCTCTTGAGCAATTTTAATAATTTCACGCAATTTTGAAATAGAAACATTCATTTCCGCTGCCAACTCATCTTCAGTCGGTTTTCTGGACAAATCTTGAGCGAGTTTTCTTGTAACTTTTTTCAATTTGTTTATAGTTTCTACCATGTGAACAGGAATTCTGATTGTTCTTGCCTGATCAGCAATTGCACGAGTAATCGCTTGTCTAATCCACCATGTAGCATAAGTTGAAAATTTGAAACCCCTTTCATGGTCAAATTTTTCAGCTGCACGAATAAGACCCAAATTACCTTCTTGAATTAAATCCAAGAAAAGCATTCCACGCCCGATATATTTTTTTGCAATACTAACAACCAAACGCAAATTTGCTTGTACAAGTTTTCTTTTTGCAATAGCGCCCGGAGTACCGCCTTCTAAAATTTTCTTTGCTAATTCAACTTCTTCACTTGCAGATAATAATTTAATTCTGCCGATTTCTCTAAGATATAATCTTACAGGATCGTCTACCGCAACATTTTTCGGCACTTCAATTGCATGTTCAGAATCAGAAGAATGCATCATATAAATATCATCTGATTTTACATCACTCATCTTAGAAGAAACAATGTCCTCTATATTGTCTGTTGAAATATCAACATTCATATAGTTTACAGGTTCTTGTTCAGGTTCTAAAACAGAACTGTCATCAAGTTCCTGCATATCCATTGGGGCATCATCTTCTACACTGATTACTGAGGAACCCGGTTGTCTTTTTCTTGTCATCTAATTCATCTCCGATTATCTATTTTTATTTTTAATTTTATCTCTAAGTTGTATTTGAATTTTTAGCGCTTCAGGATCATCATCGTCTATGTCCTGATAAATTTTTCTAATGTGCTTAATCTCCTGATTATGCTTACACTGATTAATTTTTGCGATTATCTCAAATATTGTATTTGCAAAATCTTCATCACTTAACCCTTTATAAGCTTCGGAAGCTTGCACCAATTCCGGTAAAACCGCCTGTGCATCTGGGTTATCGACAAATTCAGTGTACAAATGTTCGATTAATTCCTTCACATTATTTACGGTACATGTCAATTTGTCAATTGTAGATTTAACAATTATTAATATTTCATCATCGAATGCAACTTCGCCAATCATTTTATTGATTTGTTCAAATGTAAAATGACTGTCGGGTACTAAAAACATGCTCAATAATTTTTTTTGCGCTTTTTGCAAAATTGAATCATTTTTTGTTACATTTTTAACAATTCGTTCCACTTGAGGAATATTCGCACACTCAAAAGCATTAATCTCGGATTTAATCGCATCTGAATCTATAGATAAAGTTTGCGCAACCATGTCAATATATTCAGAACGTATAATTTTATTTTTAATCTCTGACAATACAGGAACAAATGTACTTACATACTGAGCTTTTTCTTGAGGAGTTTTGTATTTATCTTTATTTTTTAAAATACTGTTAATCTGAAAATCAATAAACAAAGGTGCATTTTTTACGTATTCTTTATATGCCTCAGCTCCGACAGAACGCACAAATTCATCCGGATCTTTACCCTCAGGAGGCGCAATTACCCTAATTTCGCATGCATATTTATCCCCTGTTGAAAGAGCATAACTCTCGTCGAACTGTTTTACATCTCCTAAGCCGGCAAAAACTTCTTTAATAATAGAAGCACCTCTTGATGTCGCTTTTTGGCCTGCAGAATCCGTATCAAATGAAAGATAAATTCTTCTTGATTTTGTATATCGGGATAATAATTTTACATGGTCTGCCGTTAAAGATGTTCCGCAAGATGCAACGCAATTCTCTATCCCATGAGCTTGAGATGATATTACATCAAAATAACCTTCCATTAAAATTACACCGTCTTCTGCTTTTATAGCATCTTTTGCGGTATATAAACCGTATAAAATCTTACTTTTATTATATATTAATGAATCTGACGAATTCAAATATTTAGGGTTTTGACCATCTTCAATTGCTCTTGCTCCAAATGCAACAAATTGCCCGTTTTCATTGCGGATAGGAATAATTACACGGTTGCGGAAACGGTCAATATATTCCCCTTTTTCACTTTTAACAACCAAACCTGCTTTTTCCAAGACTTCATTTGAAAAATCTTTTCTAAGCTCATTATATAAATCAGAAAAAGCCTTTGGGGCAACCCCGATATGAAATTTCTTTATAATATCCGTACCGATTGAACGTTTTGTCAAATACCGCATAGCAACGTGAGCGTTATCATCTTTTTCACGCAAAAGCAAATCATTATAATACAATGCGGCAATTTCAACCGCTTTAAGCATTTTTTCTTTTAATTCTCTTGAGTTATTACTGCTTTTATTAGAAGTCGGAATTTCCAACCCAAATTTTTCCGCATATTCTTCAATTACTTCACGAAACTCCATGTTTTTGGTTTTCATTACAAATTTAATAGCATCACCTGCTTCACCACAACTAAAGCATTTGTAAATACCCATACTCGGAGTCACACAAAACGAAGGATTTTTATCTTTATGAAAAGGGCATAAACCCCAATAATTATTACCCTTACGCTTCAAAACAACCTGTTCTGAAACAACATCTACTATATCGAGCCTATTCTTTATTTCTTGTATTAGTTCATCCCACGTAATGCTCATAACAAGATTGTAACATCAATATAATAATATTGTTAAATATAAACTTAGAAATTCATATATGTAAAGTAATATTTTATGTTAAAATCAAAACCATGAATATAACCGGCGGCAAATACAACCGACAAAAAATAGCAGCTCCTGACGAAAGTATTACCCGTCCGACACTTTCAAAAATCAGAATGGCTGTTTTTAACACCCTAAATTCAATTATTGATTTTAATGGCAAAAGCTTCCTTGATATGTACGGCGGTTCGGGAATTATGGGACTCGAAGCCTTATCCAGAGGATTTTCTAATATTGTTACCGTAGAAAAAAATAAACAAGCTTTTAATATTATTAAATCTAATTTTCAAAAATACGAAAAAGATAACGATTTAAAATTAATTTTTGGGGACAGCATAAAGATTTGCCAAAATTTAAATAAAATTTTTGACGTTGCATACATTGATCCTCCATATTTTTCAGGAATATATGAAACAAGCCTCCAAACAATTAAAGACAAATGTAATATAATAATATTGGAACACGTTACAGATGTTGATTTTACAGATTTTGAAATTCTAAAACAAAAACAATACCGAGAAAAATTCGTTACATTCTTAAAAAAGAAGCCGTAATAAAAAGATTTTAATATAATAAGACAATGGAAACAAAGAAAAAACTTCTACTTATAAAACTATCCTCTCTTGGAGATGTAATTTTTAATATTCCTCTTGCAAATGCACTAAAAGATGCCGGTTATGAAATTACATGGATGGTTTCTGAAAAAGGAATACAGGTTGTAGAAAACAATCCTTGCGTTGATCACTCAATCCTTGTACCAGTTAAAACTTGGAAAAAAAGAGGACCTTCGCTTACAAGTTTTAAAGAATATTTATCAATTTTAAAACAAATAAGAGCAGAAAAATTTGATGTCGCAATAGATTCCCAAATGCTTTTAAAAAGTATGTACTGGATGATTTTTTCCGGCGCAAAGAAAAGAATAACGTCTATTGAGGCTCGAGAATTTGCTTTTCTCGGTGCAAACGACATTATAGATAAAATTTCTGTTAAAGGTTCTCCTATTGTCAAAAATTATTTAAGATTTGCTCAGCATCTTGGAATAAATACAGATAATATAAAAATTACTTTACCTGAAAGATCCACTGAACAAAAAGAAAAAATTAACAAATTTTTAGCCGATATCGACAAATCAAAACCGTTAGTTGTAATATCTCCTGCAACAACTTGGGCTAATAAACATTGGAACAAAGACAACTGGAAAATTGTCATCAATGAAATTTCTGACAAATGCAATCTGGTTTTCACGGGCGGTCCAAACGATAACGAACTTATAAACTATATATCAGGCGGAAAATTTTTAAATCTTGCCGGAAAAACCGATGTATTAGAACTTGCGGAATTATTTTCAAAAGCAGACCTTGTTATATCGCCTGATTCAGGCAGCGCACATCTTGCATGGGCAACCCAAAAACCAGCCGTAATAACAATATTTACCTGCACACCAAAAGAAGTTCTTGCTCCTTACGGGGATGAAAACAAATATATTGCACTTGGCGGAGAAGACTTGCCATGTCAAACATGTTTTAAACGCAAATGCAAACTTAAAAATAACAAAAATGCATGTACCTATTTCCCGTCACCTCAAAAAGTAATTGAAACAATAAACACCTTGATATTTTAATAAAAAAATGTTATAATAAAGCTTATAAGACGCTCATTTCAAGGGAAATCTATGGGATTATTCGATAAATTTAAAGAGGTAACAAAAAAAGTATCAGAAGTAGAAAATAATATCTACAATGAAAAACGTGATTATCTTGAAATCTACGAGCGTAATATTGAGCTGGAAAAAGAAATTTCTCAACGCACAAAAGAACTAAATGCCGCCAACAAAAGAATGTTTACCCTCCAACATATCTGGGAAATGATGAATTCTTCAACTCCATTGGAAAATATTTTGGAAGCTATAGTTAACAGCACTCAAGGAGAGCTTGGTTACAGGCATTGTGTTATTATAAGAAAATGCAAAGACGAAAACGGCGATTTTATGCGCATTTTAGCCCAATCTAATGATGAACTGATTGCACGATTAAATAACATAATAGGCTCGCCTGCAATACAAACAAGACGTCTTAATTACGATACTAAAAGTGTTTATGCTGATACAATGGCGCAAAAAACTATAATACAAACAAAAGCCATTGATTTATCCCTAAAAGCAGTATTACCGGAATTATCAGAATCAACTGTTAGAGAAATTTTGACAAATCAACCTATCAAATCGGTTATTGTCATCCCGCTTTTAACACGTGGAAACGAGTTTGGCTGGTTCTGCGTATTCTCATCCCGCGAAGAATTAGCCAGCGAAGAAACTGATTTCTTAGGACTTTTTGCAAAACAAATCGAAATGTCCATAACAATTGCCGATCTTTTCCAAGCCGTAAAAAAACAAGCTGTAACAGACCCGTTAACAGGATTATATAACAGAAGATATTTTGAAGAATCAATTGAAAAAGAAGGACAACGTGCACTCCGACAAAAACAACCATTCTCTGTTATCGGAATTGATTTAGACTATCTGAAAAAAATTAATGACAATCATGGGCACTTATACGGAGATCTTGCGATAAAAACAATTGCACAAGTCTTAAAGACAAATGCACGTTCTGTCGACATTTGCGCAAGAATAGGCGGAGAAGAATTTGATGTTCTGCTTCCGGGGATTTCATCAGAAGGCGCTATGGCAGCTGCAGAAAGAATCCGTAAAGCAATCGAAGAAGTAGAAATAGAAACTGTCGGACACATAACAGGAAGTTTAGGAGTTGCGACATTTTTTGAACATACTGAAAATATCGACGAGCTTCTTGAATTGACAGACCAAGCTATGTATACCTCAAAACGTAACGGACGCAACCGCGTAACTCTTGCAAAACCTATAACAGAAACCTCATGGCAAGAAATTGCTGTTAATACATTTATTGATATTTTATCCAAAAATCGCGTTCCGATGGCTAAAAAAATGTCTGAAGAACTTTGTCAAAAACTTCAATCAACAACTAATGAAGAACCAGCAAAGGAAACATTATATACCGTTGCGGATATGCTTAACAAGCTTTATAACCCTATGCATGAAGCAGGAGTCATAAAAAATAAAGTTTTAATGGCTGTAAGTCTGGCTAAAAGATTTGACCTGTCGAAAGACGAAATTGACAATTTGCGTGTAGCAGTTCTTCTTTATGATATCGGCAATTTAATGTTACCTTATGATCTTCTACAAAAAGCAACTCCGCTAACCCAAGAAGAACGCGAAAAAATTAAAAATCATCCGCTTATTGCCGCCCGCGAAATCCTAAAACCAATATCTTATGTTCAAGATATACTACCAATAATTGAACACCACCACGAAAATTGGGACGGAAGCGGTTATCCTAATAAAATTTCTAAAAATGAAATTCCATTAACATCCCAAATTATACTAATCATAGACGAATATTTTGCCCTGATTGAAGCAAGACCGTATCGTGCCAAATTATCATCGCAAGATGCTCTTGAAATAATTAAAACCGATAGCGGGAAAAAATGGAATAACACTTTGGTCAAAGAATTTATATCGCTCGTTGAGCATGATATAGTCTAATTATAAGTATTTTTCCAAAAGTCTTCTATATCTGAAAAAATAATTTGATTATTAGCAATTAAAATATCTATAATTAATCCAACTTTATTAAGCAAATCATTATCTAATGAATCAATATATTGCTTTGCAATATCAAGCCAACATTATGAAATATAAACCGAATTTTGAATATCATTAAGTTTGTCATAAATCTTTCTATTTATCATTGTAAATACCCTTTAACCTAATAGTTTATAAACTTATTATAAACTCTTTGCAATTGATTTCACTTGTCAGATAGCATAATATTTACATTAGTTTATAAATAAGTTATAAAGGGTTTGTAAATGATAAAAGAAGATATGCATAGATTTGTAGTAATAATAGAAAAAGAAACATTTGAAGAATTTAAAAAACTTGCCAAAAACGAAAAACGCTCTGCAAGTAATTTAGCTTCAAAACTCATTACAGACTATGTTACAAAAAATAAATAAAAACTCACCATGCAAGAAAAAGAACTTATTTCAATAATAAAATCTACACTGAATTCCGAATATATCGGAGATGATTGTGCGTACCTAAAAGACCTTGGAATAGTAATCACTCAAGACAGTCTTGTTGAAAATATACATTTCAAAATGGAATATACAACTCCATTTCAGCTTGGTTACAAATCAATAATGGTAAACCTGTCAGATATTGCTTCAAGCGGAGCTGAACCGGCATACTTAACAATCTCTCTCTCTTTACCAAAAAATATCGAAACAAATTTTGTCCAAGAATTTTATAACGGATGTAAAAGCGCTTGTAACAATTCTGTTGAAATTGTAGGCGGTGATATTACCGGCGCAGAAAAAATATACATTTCAGTCTGTGCAATAGGAAAAACTAAAGGACGCAATATTTCTTCCAGAAAATATGCCCGTGCAGGACAAAAAATTATTGTTTCCGGAAATCATGGTTCAAGCGCAGCCGGATTAAAATTATTAACACAAAACCCGAATATAAACAAAGACAATCCATTAGTACTTGCACACCTTATGCCTAAAGCACAAATTGAATTCGGCAAAAAAATAGCACAAACATTAAGCGAATTTTATGCCATGACAGACACCTCTGACGGTCTTGCAGATGCTTTAGCAAATATATCAAAAGAAAGCAAAGCCTGTCTTGAAATAGATTTTGATAAAATTCCTCACGATAAATCTATTGAACAATTTGAAAACTGGAAAGAACTTGTACTATTTGGAGGGGAAGACTATCAACTTTTAGCCTGTGTACCGGAAGAATACCCCCATGGCATTAAAATCGGCCAAGTTAAAGAAGGAAATGGAATTAAAATAAAAATACAAAATCAAATTATCCACTATTCATACAAAGATATTGAAAATAAGATTTTTAACCATTTCATTTAAAATAAAAAAGCCCTGCCGTTTACACAAAGCAGAGCTTAAATTAAATATATACGAAAAATCGTAACACATGAAAAATTAAGTCTTATATTACTATGCACAAACACATGTTTTCATAGTTTTTTCAATAATTTCATTAAAACTGTCAGCTTTTAATGATGCGCCGCCAATCAAAGCACCGTCAATATCTGATTTTGACATCTGTTCTTCGATTGTAGAAGGTTTTACGGAACCGCCGTAAAGAATTCTGATAGAATCAGCCGCACTTTGACCTGCACATTCACTAACAACGCTTCTTATCATTTTACAAACTCTGTTTGCTTCATCAGCATCACAAGATTTACCTGTACCAATAGCCCAAATCGGTTCATAAGCAATAACAGATTTTGAAACATCTTCTGAAGAAATACCTGATAATGCAGATCTGATTTGGCTTGCAATCCATTCATCAGTTGCGCCGGATTCTCTTTGCTCTAAAGATTCACCGCAGCAAATAATCGGTGTTAATCCGCCTGCCAAAATAGCTTTTGCTTTTTTATTAATCATTTCATCTGTTTCAGAAAAATATTGACGTCTTTCTGAGTGACCAATAATTACATAAGAACAACCAGCGTCTTTTAACATTTCAACAGATATTTCACCGGTGTAAGCACCTGAAGATTCCCAATGACAATTTTGACCGGCAACAGAAAGTTTATTTCCGCCGCAACCGCAATCACAAGGAATTGTATGAACACAACATAATGATGTAAATACAGGTGCAATAACTACACAAGGCAATTCTGTAGCTTTATAATTTGACACAAATGAACTAATACCGTCAAACAAAGATTTTGCTTCACTTTGACACAAATTCATTTTCCAATTGCCTGCAATAATAGGTTTTCTTGACATAATATATCTCCTTAATTTCAAATAAACTAACAAAAACATATTATATCAAAAATAAAAATGTGCAATAAGACAAGTGAATTACTCTTCAATTTTCCAATTGTTATCTAAAACCCTTTTAAAACAACCATGAGCATAATCAACTATATGATTCCACTCATTTTGATTTACGCCGCATTTAGACACATCCGTATCTATATCTTCTAAAAAACCATTATTTTTAAAATAAAAAACAAATGTATCAATACCTACAATATTTGGAGCATCAGAACCATTAATATCCACACCCAAAGACGTATTTGCAACTTCTTCTGCATTCCACATACAAATAGCTGCACCATTTACTGTTAAAATACAATCTCCATAACCAAAATGAGGTATAGAAGCGCCTTTAATAGACTTATATGAATCCTCTTTTGCGCCACAATTAGTAACAGAAGCACCTATACAATCGCGAGCAACTTTAAAATAATTTCTTAAAAAATAAGGAGCACCGACAGATAAATCTTCGTCGTTTCGTTTCATACTGGCTGAAGTCTCATAAAACGATTGTGCATGTTCATCTGTCATAATAGCTTTTGCCGCATTTTCAATTTGAGCTACTGTTTTCTTTAATTGAGAAGAATATACTCTTTCTCTATAACCCTTCAAAACAGCCGGAATAGTTAATGCTGCAATAACACCAATTATTGAAAGTGTAATTAATATTTCTGTCAAAGTAAACGCTTTTTTCATAATTAATATTCCATTTTCCAACCGGCTTCAACAATATTTGTATAACAACCCGCAGCATAAGCTGATGCACCATCCCAACCGCTAGTCTGAATATTACATTCACTTGCAGGTGACGGATCTTTTAAAGAACCATCAGGCTGTATATCAACATGGAAATAATCTCTACCGATAATATTTGGTTCTGCTAAACCATTTACGTCGATACTAACAGTCGGAACATAATTAGTTGTATTATATGTTACACAAATAACTGCACCACTTGTTAATTTTACACCGCAACTCCCCAAATTAAAATCCAATTTATCTCCACTTATTGTTTTATATGATGAAGCAAAACAAGTTCCTGTATTACAATCAGTCTTTGAAGTTTTAAAATATTGAGTCATAAAATACTGCCAACCCGTCATTTCTGTTCCATTAACAGTAACGCTGTCATCCAATACTTTTGTTTCCAAAAAATTATCAACATGCTCATCGTTCATAATTTGTTTAGTTGCATTCTCTACTTGAGCCGTAACTTTTTGAAGCTGAGAAACATAAAGCCTATTTCTGTAATTTTTAACAACAGAAGGTATTGTCAATACCGCAACTACCCCAACAATACTAAGTGTTATTAAAACTTCTGATAACGTAAATGCTTTTTTCATTTCTATATCCTTTATAATTAATAATTCATATTCCAATTATCTTCCATAATGCGAGTCAAACAGCCTGCTCCGTTTCCTATATTAGCCGGACCGATAGTTGCTGTGCCTGTTGTACAAAAAGCAGAACTAACATAATCACTTATTTCATTTGTTGACTGTTTAATTCTGAAAGAAAACATATCACGCCCTTCCATATTCGGTTCATCTTTCCCGTTAACATCAACAAATATATAACAATTATCTGAAACAGTTTCACACAACATAGCAAGTGCTTGTCCATCATTTAACATTGCAGTTTGATAACCTGCCGAAACGCCTGAATCTCTTTCTTGTATTTCAGCCATACCGAGGCCATAAACTCTTATTTTATCTTCTAATTCCTTTTTTTTATCTTCTTCTTCTACGGTTTCAAGTTCTTCTTGCAGTGCTGCAATTTCTTCTTCAGTATACACATGCCCCTGAATGATTTTATATTTATCCGCAAATGCATTATTCATATTTGTTACACTTAAATATTTATTAAAAAATGACTCAACTGCACTTTTTGAGTTATTTGCGGCATAAGGAGTATATTTAAAAGAAGAAACATCATTATCTACACTTGCCTGCTCAACAGCATTAGAAATCGCCATATAAGTCTTTTTTAATTTTGTCGTATAAATTCTATTTTGATAATTCTCAATTATAGAAGGCAAAACAAGAGCCGCAATAACTCCTATAATTGTCAAGGCAATCATTAATTCAGCAGTTGTAAGAGCTTTCCTCATCATACCCATTTATCCTCTTATATACGTTATATTATACAACTTTTTAATGCCGTTTTCAAGAGGGAAATTAATTATTAAACTCTGTTCCGCCGACAATCCGCAAATGACGTTCATCACCTTCACCGACAGACTTACTTTCCAAATTATGTTGTTCAACAAGTTCATGCTGTAATTTCCTAATCTGATGACTTTGCGGAGTCAATTCAACATCTTTTGCAACCCCTGATAAAACTTTATCAATAGCGACTTTAGCTTCATCTAAAGCCTTCTCGGTAATATCATAAAAGGTTTGTTTTTCATTTACATCCGCAATATCAAGTGCTTGTTTAATAACCTTTTGAATTTGCGCCATAGAATTTGTTTTTACATAGAAAATTTGAAGTCTGTCATGTTCTGCAGTACTCAAAACTTTAGCACCGCCTTTTATAAAGTTTTTATGAGCTATAACAATATCAGCATCATCAATATTTCTGGTAATTTCAGCATTTAAATCTATCCGCTCAATAACTTTTTCCGCAATACTTCTGGATACTGCATAAAGATATATTTTACGAAATTTACGTACATCCTCAACATATTTTTGCCTTGAAAAACTAAATTTTAAACTTTCAGGATGTTCAATTTTATCATCTAAAGCATTAATCTTATCTATTACATTAGGCGCTTTTTCTTCAAAAACTTGAGTTTGCGGCTGAGTAAATTCATAAGTTTTATCCACTCTGCGAATTTCAGGTTTAATTGGCCAGCCGCGTAAAATATAATCAACAGCTTCGGTTGTATCTTTGTATACTGCAAGAGTATTTCTGTCAAGAATTTCTATTACAATATCAAATGTTGGTTGTTTTTCTCTTTCTAAAACTGTTTTTTGAGAAGATCTGCGCTTTGCTTCATCATCACCCAATGTTACAGATTGAATACCACCGACTAAATCTGAAAGAGTAGGGTTTTTGATTAAATTTTCCAAAGTATTTCCGTGAGCTGTTGCAATAAGCATAACACCACGTTCCGCAATAGTACGAGCCGCTTGGGCTTCTTCTTCCGTACCAATTTCATCAACAATAATAACTTCAGGAGTATGATTCTCAACCGCCTCAATCATTATATCTTTTTGAAATTCAGGCTGACGAACCTGCATTCTACGCGCATGTCCCACCGCAGGATGCGGAATATCACCGTCACCTGCAATTTCGTTTGAAGTATCAACTATAACAACACGTTTGGCAAGTTCATCGGCAACTAAACGAGAAATTTCTCTCAATTTAGTTGTTTTACCAACACCAGGACGACCTAAAAATAATATACTTTTACCCTGCAGGCAAATATCTTTTATACAAGAAATCGTACCGGTAACTACACGACCAATACGACACGTTAACCCAACTATTTTCCCCTGCCTGTTACGAATTGCACTAATCCTATGTAAAGTACCTGCAATACCTGAACGATTGTCCGATGTAAACTCAGGAATTCGCTCAGTAATAAATTCTAAATCAGACTCTGTAACGTTATCTGTTTCTAAATACTCAATTTTACCGTCAGAATGACGAATTTCAGGAACACGCCCCAAATCGAGGACGATTTCTATTGCATCGTCCATCCTGTCATAAGAAATACACTGCCTAATCCGTTGGGGTAAAATCTCAACTAACTTGTCCAAATCATTTTGAAATTGTAAGTTGCTCATAACCGCCGCCTTTCTATTTTGGTAATACAAAATATTCTCGGGACAATTTATATAAGAGTGTACTTCCTATATATATTATACTACATGTATCGTAATAATTGTAACCTTTCTTAAGTTACAACGACACATTTTTAACAAAAATTAACATGCTGTTAAACTTCGCCCAAACTATCTATTTTAAAAGCACAACTAAGCTCTTCCTGAGCAAGAACCGTAATATTATTTATATATAATGACAACAAAGTGAAAAATATTTGCCTAAATTCCATCGGTACAACAAGTATAGGATTATAAATCTTTAATTTTTTGGATTTTTTAAGAATTTTATTTGAGATTTCTTCAGCTAAAGATGCATCAATTCTAACCAAAGAGTCCTCATCATCTTCAAAACCTACAACTACATCTGCCAATGTTTTTTCCGAAAGTTCAAATGCACTTATAGATTCGCCATCTTCATTAACATATTTCTTACAAATCTGCCTTGCAAGAGTAAGCCTTAATTTATTAAGGATATCAGGTTTTGAACCTTCATCTGCCAAATCATTAATTTTTTCAAAAATATAAGTTATATTTTTAATGGAAACCCGCTCTTTAATCAAACTGGTCATTAAATATTTTATATCCGCATAATTTAAAACATCCGGAATGATATTATCCACTAAAAATGTATTTTCTTTTTCGACAACAGTAAGATATTTGTCGATATCCTCATAATCAAGCAAATCGTCAACATACTTCACAGCAACATACTCAAGAGCATGCGCAATATATTCAGATGAAGTCAAACCTTTATTCCAAAAATCTTTACATTTATCTTTTTCTATCCAAATAACTTTTCTGCCGGAAATTTCATCTTCGGCATCATAAGAATTTTTAATTTTATGTTCTAAATGAAGCTCATCCGCATAAAACATTTTATATTCAGGATAAACAGTTGCCTTAAAAACTTCCATCCCGCGAATTTTTATATTAAATTCACATGGATTTAAAGTTTCATCATCTTTAAAAACAACTTTAGGAATTACATAACCTAATTCCTGCGTAACTTTCATACGAGATTTTACGGTTTCTGCAACAAGCTGTTCTTCGCCAAAATCATCCCTTTCTGAATCTATAAAACCTAAAAGCTCTTCACTTAAATAAATAGCAAGCTTTTCTTCATGAAGTTTAGAAAACATCAAATCCGGTGAAGTTGCCTTATTTAACTGCGCTTTCAAATCATCTAATTCTCTTAATCCCGCAGATATTTTATCATTCAATTTTTTACGTAATATTGATCCTGAATCTTCAGCGTCAAGCTCAGCCTTAATTCTATTAATCGTTTCACGTTCATGTTTAATCTTTGATTGAATATCAAGACATTTTTCATACTCAGACAATTTAGGAGACAACATTCTTTCCATTTGACTTTTAAAATCAGAAATACTTATAATATCGGATTCAGAACTTTTATCAGAACGAACTTCTCTCATAAATATACAATTTAATTCCGCAGGAGATTCCTCATCTCCTACTTCATGCATACTGTATAAATCCCAACCATTCATAGACATTTCGTTCAAAAGATTTTGAAGTTCTTGTGCATTATCAGCAGAACAAGTTTTTATAATATATTCCATTCTATTTTTGCCAAGCATATTTTTATCCTTTTTTTAGAACTTTTATCGCTTCAATTGCAGTTTTTATAGCTTTTTCGGTATCATGAACAATAGGATTTTCGAGCCCTTCTTTTTCTCTTTCCTGATTTGCGACAACTAAAAATACCGAACCGACTTTGACTTTTAAATAACTTGCAACAACAAACAAAGCCGCCGATTCCATTTCAGAAGCCAAACAACCTAATTTTTTCCAAGCTTCCCATTTATTTAACAATTCATAACTCACAGGCATTTTTTCAGGATTATGCTGCCCGTAAAAAGAATCTTTACACTGAACAATACCGGTATGATAATTATAATCAAGATTTTTTGCCGCTTTTACAAGCGCATCGGTTATTCCAAAATCCGGCACAGCAGGAAACTCAATCGGCGCATACTCTTTACTTGTACCTTCCATACGAATTGCACCGGTAGCAATAACGATATCGCCGCCTTTTACATCTAAATCCATACCTCCGCAGGTTCCGACTCTAATAAATGTATCAGCGCCGATTTTTGAAAGCTCCTCCATTGCAATAGAAGCCGAAGGTCCGCCAATACCTGTTGAAGTTACACTAACCTTTTCTCCGTCAAGATAACCTGTATAAGTGACAAATTCACGACTATCACCGACTAATTTAGGATTTTCGAAATACTGAGCGATTTTTGCACAACGCTTCGGATCACCGGGAAGTATAACATACTTCCCGACATCACCTTTTTTCAAACCTATATGATACTGTATACCGTCTTTTGAATAATCCATATTATCCTTACTTAAGTTTTTGAATTACTTGATCAGTAATATCAATACCGCCTACAAAAACAACTTCACCAGAAATAACTGCATCTAACTTTTGAGCAACCATTACTGATCTTGCTGCAGTTTTTACCTGATTAAGAATTTGCAATTCTTTATCTTGTTGCAATTTGTACAAAGCCTCTTGTTTTGATTTAATTTCGTTAGCTGTTTGAGTTTCAAAATTTTGTTTTTGCAAAGGAGTTGCAAGGTTTTTGTATTGTTTTTCTTTTTCAAGCATATATTGCTGTAATTCAAGACCTTTAGCATCAAGTTCTTTTACTGCTTGTTTTGCAGCAGGATAACTTTCTAAAACTCTTTGATAGTCAATGTAACCCACTTCAGCATTAGCAGGAGCCATTGATAATGCAATACCTGCAGCGAATAATAATGTTAATAATTTAGTCTTCATATTTCCTCCTATTTTTACGTGTTAAACGCATATTAGTACATCAAATCACCTACACCGAAAGTAAAGTATCCGTGTTTAGAACCGTTACGTCCTGAATTGGTAAGCGGAATACCGTAGTCGATAGACAACGGACCCATTCCCGGAATAAATACTTTCAAACCTACACCGGCAGCTACACCGTACATCGGCCTGTCGTATATTTTATCAGATACAGTTCCGTCAAAGACTTTACCTGCATCCATCCACATCGTGAATCTTATGTTATTAAGAAACGCAATTCTTGTTCTGTCCATAAACGGAATTGGAGTTGCAAACTCGGCAGAACCCATAACAAAAGCATTACCTGTACCAACACCACTCATTTTAAATCCTCTGATAGTATAAGGTCCGCCTAAACGATATGCCATAACTTCAGGAAGATTTCCGTGAATTGCACCACCGCCTTTTGCTGTGAAAGACAATGATGATTTTTTACCAATCGGTACATATTGCTTAATCATACCGGTAAGTCTGCCGTTAGTTTTATTAAGACCGTTAAGCCCTATACTTTCGTCAAATCTTAAAGTAGCCATAGTTCCGTGTCTTGTTACAGTGGCGGAATCTCTGGTATCATACATTAACGCAGGGCTTAAAGAAAGGAACATGCCGCCTTCCAATTGTTTTGCACGTTCGGATAACGGTACGTTATAATCTCTATATAACTGAGATATTTTGTTGAAATCGCCTTCTTTTACGTTGATATTTTCCAAACCTAAGCTGAATGTAGCTGTAGCATGTCTGTTGAATTTAAGACGATGAGCAACTGTAACTTCGCCGCCAAATCTTCTTTCAATAGCAAGCGGAATTTGATAAGAACCAAAATCTCTAAAGAATAATCTTGTATTCAAAGAAGTATCTGCGTTAAATAAATACGGTTTAAAATAGCTTAATTCGGCTTGTATATTCATATGACTTTTAACAGAAGAGTCATTAAGAATCATCCCCGAACCGGCCAAACCTGTTAAAGATATTTTCTCTGCGCGCCCGCGGAAGTTGTTTTCCGTAATTCCGGCAGAACCGAACAAACCTGTAACCGTATCAAGACCGCCGCCGACTGAAAGACTTATTGAACGTTGTTCTTTGATTTTAATTGTAATGTCGTAAGCATCAGGAATATCTTGACTGGGTTCAATTTCACGAGTTACATCTTTAAAAGCCTGAGTTGCATACAATCTTACCAAATCTTCTTTAATAAGATTTTCGTTATAAATCATTCCCGGCTCAGTTAAAATATTGCGGGCAACAATGTAATCTTTTGTTTTTTCGTTGCCTTCAATCATAATTTTGTCGATAATACCTTCTTTAATCTCAATATTAATCGTTCCGTCAGGATCATCAACAACAGAAGAAACTCTTGCCAAAATGTAACCTTTTGAATTATATAATTCTTGGATTTTAGCGATTGCAGTATTAATTTGAGCTATATTTTGAGGTTTTCCTTTCATATCAGAAAGTGCGGCAAAAATATCTTCTGTAGTAATTACGGTATTACCTTCAATAGTAAAGTCTTTTACAGGGATGTTTTCTTCTACGACAATTTTTATTGATACTGTATCATCTGAATTTAATGTCGGTACAGCTTTCATTCTTTCCGTAAAATATCCGGTATCATAAATTGCTCTCAAATCAGCCTGCATGCTTTCTTTTGTATATTCAGAACCAGATTTCATCTGCATTTTAGAAAGCAATTCATCAGAAGAAATCGCATTCAAGCCGTAAAATTCAATATCTTTAATTTTCTTTCCTTCTTTATCGACAGAAGCGGTCATATCAACCGTTGGGGTATAGGTATTATACAAATCATTCGAGCTATATGATGGAGAATATGAAGGATGATAAGGATTTGTATATGGAGAAATGTCTGTTTGATCTTCGGAAGAATCGACATCAGGGGTTTTAGTCAATTGATTAAAAATTGCATTGGAAACGCCTGAAGAGTGCAGCGCATCATTAGTAAGCCCCATCGATCCCCAGGCATCATCAATTGCGAAGCTTGCACTCTGCGCTAATAATGTTAAAGCTACTGTAAATACAATTTTTTTAGCCCTAATTAAATTCAAAAAAAATATTCCCTTTGACAAACTTCACTAATCTCCAACAAAATCATAGCATAAAATCTTTAAAAAAGAAAAAAAATTTACAACTATTTACCTATGGCAATTTTATAAACTACATTTTTATTATAGTCAAATAACTCTGACAAAATTATAGAAATATCTTTAGCACTGAAACCTTTATCTTGCAAGATTTTCACACGTTTTGCAATTTCATAATCAACCGTATTATTTTCTGAGCGAAAAATAATCACAACAAATTCGCCCTTAACAATATTATTTTCCAAATGCAAAATTACATTTTCGACTTTGTCAACAACAACTTCTTCAAACACTTTTGTTAATTCTCTCCCGAAAGCAACTTCGGCTTCAGGACGCACAGATTGAACAATTTTTAAAGTGTTTAAAATTCTGTTTGGAGATTCATAAAAAACCAAATCGCGCGAAGAATTTTGACTGATAATATCTTCGATTTGTTTTTGAGATTTTGGCAAAAACCCGATGAAAGTATAGGATTCATCCAAACGTGAAACCTGAGAAAGCAAAGTTATTGCAGCATTAGCCCCAGCAAGCGCCGTTATTGAAAACCCTTTTTTGCGCAATTCTTTTACTATTATTGACCCCGGATCGCAAACCAAAGGAGTTCCCGCATCTGATACAAGCGCCATTTTTCCGCCGCCTGAAAGGAATTCGACAATTTTATCTACTCGCTCACGCTCATTATATTTGTGATAAGAAATACATTTTGTTTTTATATTGTAATAATTGAGAAGCTTTTGAGTATTGCGGCTATCCTCACAAGCAATCAAATCAACTGATTTAAGAACCTCAATTGCCCTTAACGAAATATCCCCGAGATTTCCGATAGGAGTAGGAACTATATAAAAATCGTATGCTTTCATAAATATATTTTAACATAAAAAATGTCGGCGAACATTTTATGCCTTCCGGCCATAAAGAACTTATCGCCCTATTGCCTTATCGTCTTTAAAAATTGTAAGTTGGGCATTCTTGCCCAACAATATGGTTTCTTTGCGAAGGATTCATTTACCCTTCTCCCGAGGGGAGAGGGAAATATCTCTATCTCTCCTAGGGAGAGAAAAGAATTTCTTAGCGAAGGATGAGCTTAGAAA
>CAYVSD010000022.1:0-24091 GCA_964453315.1 uncultured Muribaculaceae bacterium
CAACAAATCTGAAATCTTTACTGCTTTAGGAATTGAATCAACCGCGTCTTGGTTCACCTTGTGGTCGTCACAGCCTTACGGCACAGGCAGCGCTTACAGACGTTTCTTCGGCAGCACGGGTACGGAGTACAGCTACGGCTTCGGCCGTAACGGCGACAATGATCTGGCGGTTTGTCTCGAATAGCCCGAGCAGAGCCACGAGCGAAGCGAGAGATGAGCGTGCGTCAACGGAAACGTTGAGCGGATTGCGAGCCGAGGCTGAAGTTGTTTTAGCTGAGGCTTTTGCCTCTAAGGCTAAAACACGGAACGCCGTTGAAGGCGAGCAACCAAGCGGTTTTCGTTGCAAACGCGAACGGTGGCGTTTAATGCGAGGGCGTAGGATTAATTAAAAAGGCAATAAGGCGATAAGTCTATAAGGTGATAAGTTTTTTAGGTTGGCGGAGCCTCGCTCCGCCAACTTTCCGTTCATTTCTTCAATGGACACTAATTCGAGCAGGACTACTTTTTGTCACCCTGAACTAGTTTCAGGGTCTGAAAAATTCTAAAACCAGTTCACAATGCAAAATTTAGATGACTTTGTAAAACTATAAAACGTCCGAGGTGCGAATGCGCCTCGGACGTTTGTTTATTAATATTTGATTGTTTATTTAAGCAATGCGCCGACTGCTTTATAAACATCCATTCTTGTAGCTGCATCCTTTTGCGCTTGAGCATAAAGTTCTTCAGCTGCTTCAGGATTTGTTTTAAGAAGTGATTTGTATCTTCCTTCACTTCTGATAAATTCCTGATAATCAGCTTTTGGTTCTTTAGCGTCCCAAGTGAACGGAACTTCAGCTTCCGGATTGTATCTGTACAATGGGTAGTATCCTGCTTCAACCGCACGTTTTTGTTCTGTCTGAGTCTTAGACATATCAATACCGTGAGCGATACAAGGAGCATAAGCAAAGATGATTGACGGTCCGTTATAAGCTTCAGCTTCTTGGAATGCTTTAAGAGTTTGAGCTCTGTCTGCACCCAATGCGACTGATGCTACATAAACATAGCCGTAAGACATACTCATCAAGCCCATATTCTTTTTGTAAGTTTTCTTACCGCCTGTAGCGAATTTTGCAACAGCGCCTGTAGGAGTAGATTTAGAAGCTTGACCGCCTGTATTTGAATATACTTCTGTATCAAGAACAAGGATATTAACGTTTTTACCTTGAGCTAATACGTGGTCAATACCACCGTAACCGATATCATTTGCCCATCCGTCACCACCAATTATCCAAACTGATTTGTCAGTAAAGTAATCTTGAAGTTCTTGAATTTTCTTGCAAGTTGGGCACATATCATCAGCGTGTTTTGCCAAAACTTCTTTAACTTTGTTTTGAGCTTCAACAGCTTCAGGAGTTTTTGAATTATCCCAATGAGCCATCGCGCCTTCTAACGCTTCCTTAACATCAGCTTTAGCGTTAGGGTTATTCAAAACTTTTTCAACGTTTTCTTTCAAAAGTTCTCTGTTAGCGTCAACTGCCAATCTCATACCATAACCAAATTCAGCATTATCTTCAAATAATGAGTTAGCCCAAGCCGGACCTCTGCCTTCTTTAGTTTTAGTATAAGGAATTGTTGGGAATGTACCTGAATAAATTGATGAACATCCTGTTGCGTTGGCAACAATAGCGTTTTCACCAAACAATTGAGACACTAACTTAACATAAGGGGTTTCACCACAACCTGCACAAGCTCCAGAGAACTCAAATAATGGTTTTCTAAGCATTACGCCTTTTATAGTTTTAGTTGTATTTTTACCCATTACATTATCAGGTAATTCATCAAAGAATTTTTCGTTAACAACTTCACCAACTGCTGTTTCTTCTTCAATTGATGACCAAGTTAAAGCAGCTTTTTCAGGATTTTTAGACATAGGGCATTGATCTACACAAACGCCGCATCCTGTACAATCGTTGCAATAAACTTGAACTTTAAATTTTTCTCCGTGATCATTCGGTTTTGCATCAATTGTTTTAAATGATTCAGGAGCATTATTTAAGTCACTTTGTTCAATAAGTTTTGTTCTAATTGCAGCGTGCGGGCATGCTGATGCGCAAATTCCGCATTGAATACAATTTTCACTATTCCATTTCGGAACACGAGGAGCAATACCGCGTTTTTCCAAACAAGCTGTACCTGTAGGAATTACACCGTCAACGCTCATTGCGCTAACAGGAATATCATCACCTTTTTGTCTCATTGAAGGTTCAATGATTTTCTTAGCAAATTCATCAGCGTCTTTTGAAATCATTTCAACGTGATCTGCGTGTGCAACTCCGTCTAAAGAAGCAGGAATTACTACTTCTTCCGTAGCATTAACAGCGGCATCAATCAATGCAAGGTTCATGTTAACAACATCGTCGCCTTTTTTCTTAAATGTTTTAACTGTCATTGCTTTCATACCTTCATAAGCTTGTTCAAACGGAATAATTCCTGAAACTTTGAAGTATGCAACCATCATAACCGTATTTGCACCTTTTCCTCGCAATCCCGGTTGTTGTTTAACAAGTTTTTCAGCATCTACATTATAGAATTTGATTTTCTTGTTAATAATTGTTTCTTGCATATCTCTTGTTAAATGAGAGAAAGCTTCTTCTTTTGACCAAGGTGAATTCAATAAGAATGTACCGCCTTCTTTAATACCTTTAAGTAAATCATATCTGCCAATGTATGCATGAGCAGAACATGATACAAAGTCAGGAGCTGTGATAAGGTATGTAGATTTAATCGGGCTGTCACCAAATCTCAAGTGAGAAACAGTAACACCGAATGATTTTTTAGAGTCATAAGCAAAATATGCTTGAGCATCTTTATCAGTATATTGACCAATAATTTTAATCGAGTTTTTATTAGCACCAACCGTACCGTCTGAACCCAAACCCCAGAACATACAATTTGTAGTTCCAGCTGGTTCTGTAACGATATGTTCTTCAATCGGTAATGATTTGTGAGTAACATCATCATTAATACCAACTGTGAATCCGTGGAAACCTTCTTTTTCAGAGTGTTTATAAATTGCAAGAACCATTGAAGGCGTAAATTCTTTTGAAGCCAAGCCGTAACGACCGCCGATTACTCTGATATTTTTACCTTCTAAAGCTGCTACAACATCTAAGAATAAAGGTTCGCCGATTGAGCCAGGTTCTTTTGTTCTATCCATAGCAACAACTCTTTTTACCGTTGAAGGAAGAGCTGCTTTAAATCTTTCAACATCAAATGGTCTGTAAAGTCTAACTTTAACTAAACCGTATTTTGTGCCACGAGTAGAGTTCAAGTATTCAATTGTTTCTTCTATAGTTTCACAACCTGAACCCATAGCAACAATAACATCAGTAGCATCAGGAGCACCAACATAATCGAACGGATGATATTGACGACCAGTAACCTTTGCTACTTTGTCCATATATTCTTGTACGATTTCAGGAACAGCATCGTAGTATTTATTAGAAGTTTCTCTACCTTGGAAGTATACGTCACCGTTTTGAGCACCAACTTTAGAAACTGGAGCTTCAGGACGTAATGCACGAGCTCTGAATTCTTCAATATATTTTGGTTCAACTAATGAAGCAATATCTTCATAAGAAATTTCTTCAATTTTATGTACTTCGTGAGAAGTTCTAAATCCGTCAAAGAATTGCAAGAACGGAACTTTAGCCTTGTATGTTGACAAATGTGCAACAAGCGCTAAATCCATTTCTTCTTGAACAGAATTTGCTGCTAACATTGCATAACCTGTATTTCTACATGCCATAACGTCTGTATGATCGCCAAAAATAGCTAATGATTGCGCTGCTAATGCTCTTGCTGCAACATGAATTACGTGAGGAAGCATTTCCCCTGCAACTTTGTGCATTACAGGAATCATTAGTAATAAACCTTGAGAGGCTGTATAAGTAGAAGTTAATGCGCCTGCTGCCAAGGAACCATGAACAGCTCCTGCAGCACCAGCTTCAGATTGCATTTCGGCAACTTTTACTTCTTTGCCCCAAATATTTTTCTTGTGTTGTGAAGCCCATTCGTCAATCCATTCACCCATTGTAGATGAAGGAGTGATAGGGTAAATTGCGGAAACTTCACTTAATGCATAAGCTACATGAGCCGCTGCATAGTTCCCGTCAACCGTAATAGTTTTAGCCATAAATTATAACCTCCTTATTTATGCTTAATATCCTAAACTGTGAGTACTATTATAATAATACAAACATAACGGTTTATCAAAAAAATATCTATGTAAATTTATATTAAGATTTTATCGAAATAAAAATATTTTAAGTAAATTTTTATTTATCAGCAATTTTAATTCAAAAAGAAAGGAAGTGTATAATTGAAAATTTATTCTATTACCCCAAAAATTACTCAAATTAATAATATAAAAAATGATAAGAATTCAAAAATCGGGAAGTTTTCAAGTTCTAATTTAACACCTTTAGACAAGGACACTGTTTCATTTTCCGGCAGCGCCAGCATAGCAGAGCACCTTGAAAATCAAATTTTTGCAGATTCATCACGATTACAACGTATTGCAACATTATATTTGGATGTGTTAGAATCAGTTGTTGTAAAATTAAAAGATAAAGGTTTTTCAATAGACAGAGCTTATTGCGAATTAAATCCTGTAAAATCTCCAAAATCATACGTAAGCAAAGTTGTACGCTCAAAAACTTTAAATGTTCCGGATGCAATCAGAGCCACAGTATATTGTAATGATCCGTACGATTTGTCAAAAATAACAGAAGGACTATTACCCGAAATGGAAAAGCGCGGCTATGTTCTCTCAACTACCGACATGAGTATAAAAGATTTAATTAAACGCGGTTATGTTCCAACACCGGAGGAATTAATTAATCCCGAAACAACTTTTAAAAAAATTCCGGATATAGATTTTCGTTTAGAAGATGTCAGCCCGCAGGTTACAATTTTGCCTGAAGAATTAAAATATTCTATTGGTAAGCCGCAAAAATCCGGTTATGAAGATATACAAATGAGATTTATTCGAAATTATGAAAAGAAAAGAACACCCGTACAACATGAATTAATTATATTGTTTGGACCAAATACTGCTATGGCAAAACATGAAGAATCCGAAATGGTTTATAGTCATTTAAGAAATTTTAACGAATTGCGAATGAAATTTGATGACAGCAAAATCGGTTCTATTGGTTTCAAAACAAAACGTTATATAAGCATGATTGAAGAAATGTTCCGCGGTAAAGTATCTAAAAAACTTTTTGAAAATGCTAAGAATAAAGATTATTCTGAAATTCCTTATGAAATCCCAATTTATTTTAATGATTATGATACAAGCTTATTCGAAAACGCATTTTCAAGTATAAGAAAAGGTCTGCGCATATCTTATAATGATTCAAAAAAAGCGGCAGAAAATTCTCTTATTGCATTAAAAGAGTTAGAAAAAGATCAACGTCACGACATGGACCTTATAAAAGATATTAAAAATAAATTAAAAAGGACAATTGAACATTATAATTACAAAAATGATTTAAAGCAAAATTAAGGCATTTTAACGATTGCTACGTTTTCAATATGATAAGAATGACAAAACATATCAAAAGGTTGCACAGATTCTATAGTGCAGCCTTTTTGCTTTAAATATTTTAAATCTCTTGCTAAAGTTGCAGGATTGCAGGACACATAAATAATAGTATCTCTACACAATCTAAATGCTTCATCTAAAGATTTTTGAGTACAGCCTTTTCTTGGCGGATCAAGAATTATAACATCAAACTCACGAGTTTCATTTGAAAAAAACTCTCCGGCATCTCCACCGTGAATTTCTATATTTTCAACATTATTTAATTCTGCACTACGATGAGCAAGTTCAACAGATTGCAAATTTTCTTCTATACTCACAACTTTGTGACAAACATCCGAAACAAAAATCCCGAATGCGGAAATTCCTGCATAAGCATCCAATACCACCGGTTTTACGAAATTTTGTTTTATATAATTTTTCACATAATTAAAAATATTTTCTGCACTTTTAGGATTAACTTGGAAAAATGTTTGAGCGCTTACGTAAAAAATTTTATCAGACAATTTTTCTTCAATATAATCCGTCCCTATAACGCACTCTGTTTTATCCCCCATAATTACATTCGTTTTAGAAGAATTAAAGTTTATACAAACCCCGCTAATTTCTTTAAATTCTTCATATATTGATAGAGCAAAATTATTTAAATCTTTGGAAGAATTATTCTTATTTACAACAAGAATAACCAAACAACTGTTATTATAAGCAGAATGCCTGATTACCACATGCTTTAATATTCCCGAATGACTTTTCTCTTTATAAGCATCAATCGAAAATAAACGCGCTTTTTCCCTAATATAATCAATAATTTTATCACATATTTCAGGTTGAATCGGACAATATTTTATATTAACCGCTTCATGAGTTGACGGTTTATAATATCCGGCAATAATCCTTTTTGAATTTTTTGTTTCTGATATAGGATACTGTATTTTATGCCTAAAATTTTTTATTTCAGGACTGGGGATAACCTTTGGAATTTCTATATCTAAGCCGCCAATTGAATGCATAGCATCGTTAACTATTTGCCGCTTCAATTCTAATTGATATTCGTAATCAATAAATTGAATCTGGCATGCACCACAAATCTTTTGCATCGGACAAATAGGTTTGACTCTATAAGAGGACGGCTCAATTATTTCAACAATTTCAGCATTTGCATAATTTTTATTTGTTTTTGTAATCTTGATTTTTAATTTATCATTCGGACACGAATCTTTTATAAATACGACAAAACCATTAATTTTAGCTATTCCAAGACCCAGATTAGAAAGTCTTTCAACACTTACGTCATATTCTTCGCCTGTCCTCATAACCTGATTATAGCATAAATCTTAAAAATTCTTTATAATTTAACATGTAAAAAAATATATGATAAAATTACAGTAGGGTAACTTGATTTGAGGGTAAATTATGAAAAAAATATTATTTTTGATACTAATAATTGCTCCGTTATTAACCGGATGCACAAACATTGAAACTCGCGTAACGATAAATAATAATAAGTCTGTTCAAGTTGCCTCTTCGCTGACATATAAAGGCAATTTATCCGATCCTTCAGACAAAAATGCCGTAATGATTATGAATTATTACGAAAATTTTTTAAATAATGATTACAAAGTTACCACAGCATACGGATCAAAATTTTCTACAATTACAGGAACAAAAAAGGTTGATAATATATTAAAAAATAATATTAATCTCTCTTCTCTCGGCATAAATACTAAATTAGAAAGCGGAAAATTTATTGAAATTAAAAAGAATTTTCTTGTAACATCATATAATATAGATGCCGAAATTGATTATCCTTCTATTATTTCAGGATTAAAAACAGCAAATAAAGAAAAAAATATTATAGAAAATGAAGGCTTAACTCCTGAATATTTAAAGAAATATGGCGATTTGTCCGAGATGCCTTCAGACAATCAGGGACGCGTTGATTTTGCAGCAAATCTTGACGATTCCGCAAAAGATTTATTTTCTGAAGATGCAATAAATGAAGATGATAAACCGATTAATCCGCAAAAAGAAAAAGACGAAGATGTAACTGCATCCTTTAGTATAGAACTGCCATCTTTTGCCTATTACAGTAATGCTGATTCAACAGACGGTAATATTTATACTTGGAATATCAAAAAATACGCTCCGACTGAAATTCGATTACAATATATGAAATACAGTGGTTTTGCTATTTTTTCATTAATTTCAATCGGGGCATTATTGCTAATATATCTTGCATACAGGATATTGAGACATGATGCTCGCAAACGTATAGGAACAGATGAATACGGAAAGTAAAATTATGAAAAAAATATTTTTAATATTAATAATAATTTGCAATTTAATTTTAGTTGCCGGAGCTTCGCAAATATCCTGTGATAAAAGTGGATTTGTGCCTGTTTCAACAATTATAGACGATGCAGCTTATGATATTCGCTATTATTCTTCAAATAATTTTACTGGAGCAAGAATACGCGGTTATAATGCACCTATTGCCTATATGACAAAAGAATCACTGGCGGCACTCGCTGTCGCGGCCGAAAATTTAAGAAAGCAAGGCTACAGACTGTTAATATGGGATACATACAGACCGCAAAAAGCTGTAGATAATTTTGTAGAATGGATTAATGACCCTAATAACCCAGGCGATAAAACTTTTTATCCTGAACTAAAAAAATCTGATTTACTAAAAGGAAATTATATTGCCGAAAAATCTGGCCACACAAGAGGAAGCACCGTTGATTTAACTTTAATCAAAAAAGACGGTTCATTTGTTGACATGGGCGGAACTTTTGATTTATTCAGCGAAATTTCTCATCCTGATTATAAAAAATTATCTAAAAAACAAAAAAAGAATAGAGAAATTTTACATGATGCGATGATAAAAGCAGGATTTAACGGTATTGACTCCGAATGGTGGCATTACACTCTTAAAAATGAACCTTATCCTGATACTTATTTTAATTTTGACATTGAATAATTTTATTTATATCCTATGAAAAAGCATTTTATTGAATCCGCAGACGAATTTGCAAAAAACTATTTGATTAAAACAGAAGAAGAATATCGCAAATTTCATCATTCAAAACGATCAATTGAAAGCTGTAAAAAAGAATTTGATTGTTTAATGAAAAATATGAACAAATATTAGAATTATCTATATAAAAAATATTGCTAAGTTTTATCCTTAAAAAATTTTTGTAAAAAGACATTAAGATCATGCTTTTCTACAGGACGTTTCCAGCCGTTTTTTAATAATTCTTTAACAATTAAGTCTTTGGCAATTTTTTTACTTTTTTGATACATTGCAATTGCAAAACCGGTTCTATGTAAACCATAATGACAATGAATGTATGTTTTACCGCCTTTTTTAATTTGTTCGTTCACTTGATCAAAAAAATCTGTTTCGGGTATTTTTTCTGTTTTTGATCTATGAAAAACCATATTTTTATATTCAATATTCAATACTTTGCAATATAATTTCTCAAGTAATTTAAATGGATTGATAAAAAATCCCTGATCATTTCTCAAATCAATAATTTGTTTTATACCTTTAGACTTTATTCTAAACGCTTTTACCGGAGAAAAAACAGCATTACCACGATACAAATGCTCGTCTATTTGTTCGATTTTTGTCGGAAGTATTATCGGTTTAAATCTTAAAAAAATTGACATACACAATTATAAAACTACAAAAAGAATTTTTTTGCTATTAATAAAACAACGATAGGTCTATAATTTCTGAACAAAGAATTTTACGTTTCTGTTATAATATTTACAAGGATAATCAATATGAATCTTCTATTAATTTTAACATTTATAATATTGTTAATAGTATCTATACAAAAAATCAATAAATTAAAAAATATTAAATATAATCAACCTGAAATTCTAACAAATAAAAGAATATTAACCTTATATTATTCAAATAACGGTAATACTAAAAATGTTGGAGAAAATATCAACTCTATTGTAGGCGGAGACTTAAAAGAAATTGAATTAACAGAAAAATATCCGACCAATATTTTTGCAATGTCTAAACTTGTCAGAAAGCAAATAAAAGAAAATTATTTATCTCAAATAAAAGATATTGATATATCAAATTATGATATCATTTTTGTTGGTTCTCCTATTTGGAATTTTTCGATATCATTACCTGCAAAATCTTTTTTAAAAAATAACAACTTTGAAAATAAAACCTTAATTCCATTTTTTACATATTCAGGTGGCGCAAACAAAACTAAAATAGATAATGAAATTAAAGATTTAGCAAACACAACTAACATAAAAAAGGCTCTATATATGTTTGAAAACGGAATTTTTCTGACAAAAGAACAAATTATACAATGGTTAAATAAGATATAATGTCATTGGGTTAGAAACTTGAACCTTTCCATATTTGTTATCGACCAATATAAAATAACAGACAATTTGAAAAGCAAATACACTCAAATTGAAAATTTTAATTTTAAGTCGGGTTAAAACCTGGTCTATATACTCGAAAAAGTTGCACAAAAGCAAAAAATAAAACTTTACAAATTGATTTCATTAAAGAAGTAATTGCTAAACAAATTACACAGCAGTAAGATATACTTAATCTACCGATACATTTTGGTTGACCAAAGTTAATTCTTCTTTTGAGTGAAAAGATGTGCAAAAAGGGCTCAAGAATAGGACATTTTGTTACCGAAAATGAACAAAAAAATACTGTATATGCACAGTTGGTTTGAGTATTTTGAACAGTAGTATTTGAGAAGAAAGAACAGAGATATTGAGAATTATTCAAAATCTAAATTCTTGATATTTTCTATATCATCTGAACTTCCCCAATTTTTATCGTAGAATTTATCCTCAACAAGTTTATGAAAAGATGAATATTTCCAATCTTTTACGTTTTTTACATACCCATGTTTGACAGGATTGTAATGAATATAGTTTATATGATTGTTAAGCTCTTCTTGCGAACAAATCGTATGTTCAAAATATCTGCGTTGAAAAACACCTTTTTCACCTTTGTTGACATAACCGTAGGTTGGGGTTTCTACCCCAACATTACAATTTTTTGAAAAATAATATTTTATTGATGTAATTATGTTTGGATATTCTTGTATATTATTTGGATTTAAAATCATATGAATATGATTTGGTAATACACAAATTGCAATAATTTCAAAATCAAAAATTTGCTTTGCATTTTTAAAAGAATCTCTGAGTAATTCAATATTTTCTACAAATATATCTTTCCGATTATATGCAACAATAATTAAATGTACATAACTATTAGGAACAAAAACTCTTTTGTAATTCATAAGTTGATTTTACAATAAAAGTTATTGTTGGGGTAGAAACCCCAACCTACAAGCTAACAAAAAATTTTTTTACAAGTTTTAATACAAGTATCAAACAATTAGCAACAACGAAAGGAATACAAAATGAACAATTCAATCAACAATTCACCAATCAGCTTTCAAGCAAAAATGACTTTAGCTGATGATTTGGCAAAAAATGTCCGCTTGCAAAAAATAGCAAAAGCATTTGAAGAAAAAACTGCAAAAAGATTTCCTCAATATGAATTATCATTACAACGACCAGAAGATTTAAGCCAAGACAAATTAGAAATCGCAATAGATAGAGGTATTAGTGATGATTTATCTTTGCGTCAACATATTTTAACTCCAAATGCAACTGAAAAATTCTTGAAATTATCTGACAATCAAATAATTCAAAAACTTACTAAATTATTGGGCATTGTAAAAAAACGTGATAACGTATGGGGGGAAAATTTTGTAAACGATGTTGCAAAAGTTGAAAAAAAATATGGCATTGAGTTCGATCAAAGCACATATAACTCAATGCTTGATGATGCAATAGATCAAATAGGTTCAAAAAATCATGAAAAATTATCAAAAGATACGATTCTTTCGGATTTTGTAGAAAGTCATCATATTGTTGATTAGTTTGTAGGTTGGGTTTTCAACCCAACAATAACTTTTGAGTAAAATTTCAGGACAAAATATGCAAATAAGCGGACATTTATGTCACCCAAACCGGACATTTCGGACATTGCAACTCAAGCTATTTCCGACCTCATAAAATCGCTATATTTTACTAAGTTTAGCACTTTTACCGATAAAATTAATTTACCCCTTCCAACCAAATGTCCTGAAAAAAGGTAATAGCTTATTTCAAAATCCCTGATACAGAACAATACAAATACACAAAAGCAAATATACTAATAAAAAAGACAGATATAAATCTGTCTTTTAAATGGTGGGCGTTGGGAGACTCGAACTCGCGACCCTCTCCTTGTAAGGGAGACGCTCTACCAACTGAGCTAAACGCCCTTAATAACTATTTATTTTCAGCTTATGTCTGCAAATAGGAAAATGTCCCTTACAGGCTCAATATTAGCAAAAATATTTTTAATTGTCAATACCTTTGGAAACTTTTTTATTTTTTGTTCGTCATTATATTCGTAAAAGTTGTAGCGGAGGAGAGTATGATTTTGGATTTAGAACCAATCGAAGCAGAAAAATTAGATATTTTTACAGAAGATGTTGAGGATAATGTTCAAACTTTTACTGTTATACCTAAACAAGAAGATATCTTGCAGGTATATCTAAAAGAAATTGGACATATAAAATTGCTTAAATCAGAAGAGGAAAAAGAACTCGGCCGGCTTATTAAGGAGCAAAAAGACGACGTTGCCAAGAGAAAGCTTGTTCAAGCAAATTTAAGATTAGTAATCAGTATTGCAAAAAAATATGTCGGTCGAGGCGTTTTATTTATGGATTTAGTTCAAGAGGGTTCAATCGGTTTGATGAGGGCAGCTGAAAAATTTGATTACACTAAAAACTTCAGATTTTCTACTTATGCAACTTGGTGGATAAAACAGTCTATTGTGCGCGCAATCTCAAATCATTCTAAAATGATTCGTATCCCTGTTCACATGGCAGAAAAAATCAGAAAATATAAAAATGTCTACGCCCAATTGTACAATGAACTTGATAGAGAACCTACGGACTTGGAAATGGCTGAAAATATGGATATAAGTCTTACAAAACTCAATAAAATCAAACAATCACTAAATCTGGAGCCGGTTAGTCTTGAAACAAGCGTAACTGATGATTTATGTTTGGGTGATTTTATCGAAGATAAACAATGTAATTCCCCAGATTGCTTTGCTGATTCGGATTTTTTAAAATGTGATATAAAGAAAATCTTTCAAAATCTGACAACGCGAGAAAAAAATGTTATTGCATCCCGCTTCGGATTTAATAAAGCCCATAAAACAAAAACTCTGGCGCAAGTCGGAGAGGATTTAGGATATTCAAAAGAACGAATACGACAAATTGAAGAATTTGCTCTTGATAAAATTCGTCATAGTGAAAAATTCATACACTTAAGAGATTATCTACCCTCTTAAAAGTGATTTTGCAAATTCTACAGACTTATCATTAATATCGCCACCTGCCAGTTCCGCAAGCGCTTTTACACGATTTTCTCCATCTAAAACGTAAACTTCAACTTTCGTTTCATCTTCCTGAGATTTTCGTACATAAAAGTGCTTGTCGGCTTTTGAAGCAATAATAGCCTGATGAGTAATAACAATTATTTGATGAGATTTACTTAAATTAACCATTTCATCCGCAACACTCTGAGATGCATGCCCTGAAATTCCCGTATCAATTTCATCAAAAATTACAGTATCAATCTCATCATTTTGAGCAAAAATTGACTTTATAGCAAGCATAACACGAGAAATTTCGCCGCCTGAAGCAACCTTTGCAAGAGGTTTTAAATCTTCTGAAACATTAGTTGAAATCATAAATTCCACATCGTCAATTCCATTAAATGAAATTTCTTTTTGTGTTATTTGAATATTAAATTTTGCCTTAGGTAATTCCAAAACAGCCAATTTATCCTGAATTAAAACAGATAAAACTTGTGCATAATTTTTACGATTTTCACTTATTTCTTGAGCAGTTTTTTTAAGTTCAAATTTTATTTTTTCAATTCGATTTTCAAGATCGTTGATATTCTGAGTAGAATATTCAATACTTGAAAGTTCATTTGATAACTGCTCATATTGACTTAAAACAGAAATAAGCGTTCCACCGTATTTGTGCTTTAACTTATCCAAAAGGTATAACCTTTCTTGAATTTCATTTAACCTTTGGGTATCGTTATCAAGATTTTGACTATAATTGCGCAAATCTGAAGAAATTTCTCGCAAACTTTCTGTTATATCGGCAAATCGAATATTTATGTCATCAAGCTTCGAATCATAACCTGCCGCTTTTGATAAATCATTTTTTATTTTTGACAAAGCGTCAAGAAGAGAACCGTCATCCCCATTTATTGCCCAATATGAAGCCCCTGTTAATTCTTTTAATTTTTCAGCATTTTCAAGAACTTCAAGTTCTTTATTTAACTCTTCATCTTCAGTTTCGGATTGAATATTTGCTTCTTCTATTTCACTTATTTGAAATTTAAGAAAATCAATTTGAGATTCTGTAGCATTCGCACTATTTTTGGCATCTTCCAGCTGTTTATTTAATTGCTCGTATTGCTTAAATTTTATTCTATATTCTTTAAGCTTTGCTCCATAAAAATCTTTTGCATAAGAATCCAACAAATTTATATGATATTGGGGCTGTAAAAATGTATAAGTTTGATGTTGTGAATGTATATCAACAAACATTGTACGTAAATTTTTCAAAGTTTCTTGATTCACTAAAGTGCCGTTTATACGTGAACGAACAGAATTTTGCGTAATTTCTTTAGAAATAATTATTTCATTCCCGAAATCATCAATACCGTTATCTTCAAAAAGTTGTGTTAAATCGTGCTTAGTATTGCCTAAAGTAATTTCAATAATTGCTTTGTCACAACCTGTTTTGATAACATCTTTTGATACTCTGGATGAAAAAACAAGATCAATTGCATTTAAAAGAATACTTTTACCAGCGCCGGTTTCGCCCGTTATAATATTTAACTTTTCATCAAAATTAGCGCATAACTCATCTATCAATATGTAATTTTTTAATTTTAATTGTTTAATCATCTTTTAAAGATTTGCTCCGCAGCATTTTTTATATTTTTTACCGCTGCCACAAGGACAAGGATCATTTCTTCCTATTTTTTTAGAAATATCAATTTTAGGTTTATTCTCATCTTCTTCAATAATTCCCAATGTACTTGAAAAAGCATTTGAGCGATATAGCACTGTTGTTGAAGAAATTATTTTATTATCCAAATACTTCTTTTTATATTTTTTAAGTAATTCTTCAAGTGTATAATTTTTAGCAAGAACAGAATTTACTATTTCCATAAAATTTGAATGCTTTGCAGCGACTGCTTTGATTAAATTAGCGCTGTATTTTTCATTTTCAAGAAAATATTTTATACATTTATCATAATTTTCAATGGTTGTGTAATCTTTAACTTCAAATATTTTATTAAATGTTCCATAAAACGGAATTGCATATAGCCCTAATTCTTTATCATAAATAATGCCAACGTCATAAATTTCTTTATGTGAGGAAAATCCTCCTAATGAATTTTCCAAAAAATTATCATAAGAATTATTAAACTCACTTACATCAAAGAATTTGTATTCATCAGGTTCTTGAATAAGTTGTTGAAATTCTGATTTTTCCCCATTCTCAGCGTAATCATTAAAAATTCCGATTAATTCGTCCGCATTTTTATTTGTTGTAATAATTTCTGTAGTACCAAAAAGCTGTGTGAATTTTTTATACACATCTTCAACATCCTTTTCAATTTCTTTTTGTTTATCAGGATTATCAAGATAAACCAATTCCGGATTTTGAATAATTTTAGCAACTGCATAACGAAAAGCTTCGGTTTTCTTTGTTTGCGGAAGTACACCCGAAATCTCCATAAGATAATAATCACCCTTAATATTTAAAATACGGGCAACAATATAATCTCCTGACCCAAGATTTCTCAAAGACGTCATCTTCATAAGAGAAGTCACCATATAACGACGCTCATTAACGATATTTAACAAATCAAATCCGGATTTAGAAATTCTTTTGATTTCAAAAACAGAAGAAATAGATTTTTGTATTGACTCAACTATTTCTTTTTTGTCTTTTAGCATTTTATTTTTTTCCATATATAACTCTGGAATACTTTTTAAATCTTCTCCGAGATTGCGCTCAAGAATATAATTTAAAGCAGCTGCCTGAAAAGAAACACTGTTTTTCGAATTTGCACCGATAGTTCTTAGATATTCACCAAAATCGTTTTTTATACTATCATCGGTTTGCACAAATTGCGCAATATCTTTAATTATATCATTTATATTTAACATTCTTTCTTGGATATTCATTTTTCTCCCCTTTATAAAATAAAATATAATTTTTTAAAATTTAAATTCAAATATATTAAAAATTTGTGAGATTAAAATCACCGTTTTTCTTTATATGTTCTACTAATCCACCATCATTTAAAAGCTGAATCATAACAGGAGGTAACGGCTCAATCTGAATAATCGCACCATTTGTTAGATTTGTTATTATGCCTTTTTCAATATCTAATTCAAGTTCATCACCTTCATCAATAGAATCCGTATCACATTCTATAGCTAAAAGACCAATATTAATTGCATTACGATAAAAAATTCGTGCAAATGATTTGGCAAGAACAGCACCAACACCTGCAATTTTCATTATTCTAGGTGCATGCTCTCTTGAAGACCCTAAACCAAAATTATTTCCTGCAACAACAAAATCACCTTTTTTCATTCTTTGAGCAAAAGTTTCATCAGCATCTTCCAATACATGTTTAGCAAACTCATTTAAATCTGAGCGCAAATGATATAATCTGCCCGGCGCTATATGATCCGTTGATATATTATCCCCAAATTTGAAAGCTTGACCCTTCATAAATATCTCCTTTTTCTCTATATTAACCCAAACATAAAATCTATGCTATAATAATGTCAGGTAATTTATTATGTATTTTAGCAGAAAATGTAAAATAACTTTTATATGCCACGGTGCAACAATTTATTCTGAAGAAGGCAGATTTTCTGATGCCCTAAATTATCCTCCATTGTCTGAACTAGGTGTTGAAGAAATGGAAAATCTAAACAATTATTTAAAAGCACGCGGAATAAAAAACGATGCAATATATGCTTCATCTTCCGTAAGAACAGTTCAATCTGCAATGATGATTGCAAAAACTTTTAAACAAGACTATCAAATTATAGAAAATTTAACCCCGCGCGAATGTGCAGATTGGAATGGTCTAACTTTTGATAAAATTGAAGAAAAATACCCTAACGGACTAAAATACATTTTAGATAATCCTGACAAAATAACTCCTGCAAACGGTGAAAGCAGTGTAGATTTTATTGAAAGGACCAAAAAAGTTATTGACGAAATTGTTGAAAATAATATTGGGAATAGAATTATTATTGTCACACATCCTGAGGTTATTCAAGCTGCAATTTGCGCAGCACTTGACTTAGACGCAGGCAAATTAACAAAAATATATATAAGAACCGGCAGCGCAACCCAAATCAGTTATTTTGAAAATTGGGCAAGCCTTGTTTATTCGGATTATGTTCCGGTATAAGCCTGTTACATTCTTTTATTAAAAATTCTTTTGAAGGACTTATGTCAATAAAATCCCACGGTAATGACATTTCATAATCATAGTTTTTTATTGCATAGTAATCTGTGTCAATTTTTAAATTTTTTGCAGATTTTTTAAATGCACCGAGTTTTCCACCGTTTTGATAAACAGCAATCATTAAATCTGATATTTTTTCGTCACCACGAGATAAAACAGCCTGCCAATAATCCCATTTTGGACTTGAAACAGCAACTTGAACCCCAAGCTTATGCAATTCTTTTTTTATATAGTCAATCTTTTTCTCAAGAGATTTTTCACTTTCTCTGCCATACCATTGAAATGGAGTATTTGCTTTAGGAACAAAAGTGGAAAATCCAAAAGATATCTCAAAACCCTTATATTTGTTTTTAATACTTTTGGTTATATTTATTATTTCTTGCAAATCAGCCATTGTTTCTGTTGGTAATCCTAACATTGCATAAAATTTTATACCATGTAAGCCGCAATCACGAGCAACTTCTACTGCATTAAAAATTTGCTCTTGTGACAGATTTTTATTTATTACTCTACGCAATCGCTCACTTCCTGCTTCTATAGCAAGCGTCAAGTTTTTTTGTCCTGCGGCAACGAGCGCTTTTACTATATCTTTTGTAAAAGAATCAACCCTCAGAGACGATATACTCATTTCTATTTTTTCACCGAATTTAATTTTATTATGTATATAATTAACGATATCTTTAAACTTTGGATGAGCTGTTACTTGTGCCCCCAATAATGCGATTTTATTTGTATATTTCAAACCCATTTCGATTGTTTCAATAATATTTTCATACTCAGGAAATCTTATTGGTAAATTTATATAAGAAGCAAGACAAAAAGCACAACGATTTGCACAACCACGTTCAACTTCAATTATAAACGTATTATTAAAAAATGCATTATCACTTAAAATGGGAGTATAAATACATTGAGGAAGTTTTTTTGATATTTTTTTTACTTTCTCATTAATTTTTGGGACATATACACCTTCAACATTACTTAATAACCGCAAAATTTCTTGTTTTGCCTTATCGCGATTTTTCATGCAAATATCAATGACTTCATTATTTACACCCAATTCTCCATCGCCTATAATCATAAAATCAAATATTTCATCATAAGGTTTTGGATTTGAAGTAATAACTGGCCCGCCCGCATATATTAACGGATCATTTTCCTTTCGCTCACATGATTTAAACGCAAAATTATTCTTTTCTAATATTTTAAAAACATTTAAAAAATCCATATCAAAAGACATTGAGAAAGCAAGCAGGTTAATTTTTGATCGCATGATATCAGTAGCTTTAGTTTCTACATTTATCATTTCAATATTTACATCAGAGCGCATGTCAAGTTCACGATAAAGCCATAAATAACCTAATGAAGAAAGCGCAAAGCTTTCCGGTCCGGGGAAAGCAAACCACATATTAAAATCACAATTTTTACGCAATTCCCTTTTATATAAATATTGATTACTCAAAATAAGAAGATTCCTTTGCGTTTATAGGATTTAAATACAATTCATCAACCAAAACACATATTGTTGCCGCAATTGCAGGAGATAATATTACGCCCCAAATTCCCAAAAATTGCTGAGCGACAAATAATGCAACTAATATTGTTATTGGATGTAATTTCATAAATTTTCCAAATAAAAATGGTCTTATTACATAATTTGAAATTTGTTGAACCGTAATAAAAAGGATGGCGGCAAGTATAATTTTAACTATACCGTGAGGACTCGTAATTGCAAGAATTATAAAAAGAGCAATAGTTGGCCCTAAAACAGGTATAATATCACAAACTCCCGCAACAAGACCCAACAAAATAGGATATTCAATTCCTAAAATTAATAATGAAATAGCAATCATTATACCAACAGCAACTAATGATATTATTTGCGCTCTAACATAATTACCTACTTGAAAAGTAATATCAGAAAGAATTGCTCCGGCTTTTCCCCTGATTGCAGGCGGGAAAAATTCAATAACTTTATCTCTCAAATATGTTTTATCAACAAGAATATAAAATACAAACATCGTCAATGCCAACAAAATAAATATCGTTTGGAATATCGACATAGTAAAATCAAGTGATTTTGTAAAAACACCTTGAGCTAAATCAGATGATGCACCTAATATATTTTCCACTGACGGAATTACATCAGATAAATTATACCCGTATAATTGAAAATTTTGTATAAAATCATTAAACCCTGTGATTTTTTGCGGTAAAAATAATATTAATAAGTGCAATTCTTTCCAACACATAATAATTATCGGTAAAATTAACGCAATTATGGCAATAACAGAAATCAAAACAATTATTGATGCCGCAAGCCCTCTGTTTTTAACTTTCTGCTGCAACTTATTAACATACGGATTTAACGCTGAGGCAAAAACAAATGCTGCAAATAAAAGCATGATAAGCCCGTAAATTTTTGGAACAATCAACATTAATAATACTATTAGTATTGTAAAAATAGCAGTTTTTACATTAAAAAATTTCTTCATTATTAATATTCTCCTATAAAATGTTACAGAAAAAACACCTGATTTTGTTGGGTTTCAGCATTATTTGTAATATTTCTTAATATATTTAAGCCATGAAAGCAATTATTTTAAATAAAAATACTTTATTAAAGTACGGGGAAACAAAACACAAGGACTAGGGGAAAATGGGTTACTTATTAGCAAGTTATTACAGGAAAACTGCTGCTGCGAATTACCAAAGATGTCAAAGAGAATTAATTGATATCACTCATAAAGCTAAACTCGCAAAAAAACAAGCTGAAGAATGCTTAAAAGGTTTGGAATATCAAGCAAAAGTTGCTAAAAACGACGGCCTCGTTCAAGCAAACGCAAGAATAGCTGAAATAAGAGCATCATTATATGAAGCTGCAGGCATTGATCCGGAAAGTATAGATCCAGCAAATTTAACAGAAGATCAACAAAGACAAATTGCTCAAATTGAACAACAGATAAATAATCAAACGCAACAAATAATGCAAGAAATAACTGCTCATAACAATCAAGTTGATATCTGGCTTGAAAATATGAAGCAACTTCAATATGAACCACTAAAACAAGAGGATGAATTATTGGTTCAAGAAAAAAACAGCAAAGAAGAAGATTGCCAATTGGCAAAAGATGAATTAGAAGCAGCTAAAAAGTTAGTATCAGAAGAAGTTAAAAACGTAGTTCCTCAGTGGGGTTCTCAATCATAATAGAAAGATAAGTAAGGTTCAAAAGCAAAGCGGCGGGGTAAACCCGCCGCTTTGCTTTTGAAATTAATTTATGAACTTTGATCAAATTTCATTGTACGTTCAATATTTGCTTTTACTGCATTTTTTATTGAATCATATTCTTTTTCTAGTGCAGAGTGTTCGGTGTCGATATTTTTTAATTCCATATCAAAAGCTCTATCCTTAGCTTCAATTTCTCTCATCACTTTATTATATTCTGCTTCTGCTTTTGCAACTGCAACATTCGTAGAATCTGTTTGCTCAGTTATATTTGCACAAGTTTTATATTCAATTGAACGCCATACATAACTCTTGTCAACTTGCTCCATTGTTACAATACCTGTTTGTAAAGCAAATTCAAGCCATTCTGAAGAAGAAGCCAATCCGTTTTCAAGAATTTTATAACCTTTTTGCATTCTTTCAAAAAGATTTGTATACCACTGAGCTTTAGCAGTTGCGTTACCAGTATTTGTAGTATCAGTTCTATCAATCCACGTGTATTTCGGCTCACCATATTCATCAACCATACCATCAATTATGCAAGCTCTTACAATATTACGAAATTCATCAGAGTATGATATTTTAGTATTGCCTGTATCTTGCTCATGGTCTTTAATTAATTGCAACAAAGTATCTATATCAACAAAATGTTCGTAAGTTTCTTGTGCATTATTTTGAGATAACAAATTAAATAATGCAAATTGTGTTAAATCAGAATATTTAATATTATTTGGATCTTGAGCTTCTTTACCTTCAATAAGACCAAAATAACCTATTACGGCTTCTTCGTAATTATTTATATAATCAGAATACTTCATACCTGAACCTAATACATCTTTATTATAATCATCTATGAATGTTCTAGAGCCTTCATAATCTTGAAGTACAGCATTACCAAACGCTGTAATATTAAAATAATTATCGTTATTAGTTAAATTTACCAAAGATTTAACTGCATCTTGCAAAAGCTTAAAATAATTTTCAGCAGATTCATATATTACTGATATGTTAGTATAATTCTCATTAATTTTATTACCGGTTTTAGTTACATAATTATAAGACATATTAAAGTTATCATCATAATTAGTTGAAATTTTATTACCATTTGGATCTAAAATTTGACCGTATATATAACCGGCTTGATTATATGCTTTGCAGTAAGAATCTAAGCAATATAGAGCTGTTTCATAAGCAGAAAGGGCTATATTTACTGTTGTTGTTTCATAAGTATAATTACCTTGTGCATCTTTTATTAAATTACCATTATTATCTCTTTTATAAACCTGAAATGCATATTCTCCACCTTGAAATACGAGATTTGAATGATCTTTATCCTTATTACCCTCAAAGCTCGTATAGACCTTGCATTTTTCTATTCCATTTTCTTCGTATACATCAAATGCAATATAATTTCTGGTATCTTCTCCAACAGGTTCATAAATTCCATCACTATTTTTAGCTAGTTCTCTAAAATCCCAGCCAATAAAATATTTATATAATTTATGTCCGTCTTCGGTTGTTGTAGCAGCAGCATTTGCTTCGCCAATACTTGTTCCGGGATAGCCAACACCAACTGCCTCTCCTGAATCAACTCTAATCCATTTTTGCATATTCCATGCCAATTGATTATATGTTTTTACGAACACATTATTTGTCGTACCGTCATCACTTATAAAATAAGGTTCTAATTTATCATAAACATATTTTACAGCGCCATATCCTTGCAAAATCCAGTTTTCTTTATCATTTTCATTAAATTTGCTCAGCATTTCTCTTGTAAGTTTATCGGTATAATCACCTAACAAATATCTTAATGCTCCACGATAAGCTCTAGAATCGTCAAGATATTGACTTAAATATTGGTTATAATAGCGGTATTCTGCTGAATTTACATAAGAATCATAGTTTTCATACCAAGTTTTTAAAGTTTCGGCAGGAACACTTTGAAATTCTTGCGGATAATCCGGATTTTCAATATGTATAGCTTCTCCATCAACACCGGCATCAAAATATGTTGTATCATATTCAATACCATGAGCAAGCAAGTATTCATTCAAATTGCCATTTGCTTGAGCGAATAATTCTGCTTCAGCTTCACTAACAAGTATTTGACCGGCAGAATTAACAAGGCCATACTGATTGTTATAAGAACTATAAGACATTAACGCATTATAGGTTAACATTTGAGTCATAGCTGTTCCGTCAATTGCATAATTTGAAAACATCATATCAGCATTATTTAATGTATTGATATAATTTTCACTTGCTAATGCACTTTCTGAAGCCAAGCGCATTTTAGCATTATTAATTGACTGCGATCTCAATTCGTTATCAGCCATTCGAGATGTTATGGATAATAATCTTGCTTGTGAAGCTGCCAATCCCATAGTACGCTTGTCCTTTCATTTCCTTGTCGAACTTTTCTTATTCTTGTTATCGGCATTTTTCTCACAAACTTTAAGGTTTTATAGCTAATTGTTAAGAAGTTGTTACAATTATTTTCCCAACAAAAAAGCAGGTTGTTAAACCTGCTTTACTTTATTTTCATCCATCATCTTTATTAACAAACTGAGCAGAAACCTCCACCACTGCAGTCGCCTCCGCCAACACCTGTGCATGAGGCTCCTGCAAAACCGCCGGCAAAACCACCTGCATCAAATCCTGAAACAGAACCTGCATCTAATGTTGCAACAGCGTCAGCAAAACCACTCATAAATCCGCCATTTGAGTCGGATTCAGACCATTCTGAATAAGCTGCATAATCAACAGCCACCGGATTTGAAGCAACAAAATCATCATATTCGCTTGCATTTAAAAAACTCAAAGCTCCTTGACCATTCATTGCCAAAATCCCTGAATTCTCTACAGGATTATTAGTATTTTTAACACCTGTATTTTTGTGTGCTGTATTTGAATTTTGTGCTTTCTCTCCGAATAATAAAATCATGTTAACCTCGTATTATCTACATCAATATAAAGTTTTTTCAAAATGTGAGATTTCAGCATGGGATAGTTTTGTTACATAAGTTAATAAAGACGTCAAGTCGCGAAGGCATTAAGTAAATTTATAATGGGATAAGTTTATAAATCTATAAGTGCATTTCAGTTTTTTATTCCATATAAAAATAACTCTGTACAAACTTATCAACTTATCAACCTATCAACCTACAAACTTATAAACAATAATTTCCACCCATGGATTGATGATTTATACCTGCATGAAGTTTTAGTATACATGTGTAGATTAGGGAGGGGATAGATATGAAAAAATTATTTTTTATATTCGTATTCTTAATTACAACAGCATTATCTGTAAGTGCAAGCAGCAACTATTTGCACTCAGTTACAGTAGAAAAAAATAATACCGGATACAATATAATTTTGAATTCTGACAAAATGGCTAAAGTTTCAAAAGCCACACCATCGTCAAACGAATTAGTTTTGGAATTAAGCGGTATATCTTCATCAGATACTGTAAATGCGTTGTATAAAGGTACAAATTCAATAGATAATCTTGTTATTGAAAATACCGGATTAAACAAATTAAAATTATCAATTACAGCACCAAACATTTCAAATTCATCTATATTTATAGAGCAATCAGACGGTTCCAG
>CAYVSD010000022.1:24101-29212 GCA_964453315.1 uncultured Muribaculaceae bacterium
GTCGGAGAGAGTTTTCCTTTAGACAAAGCATTATGGATTGTTTTTGTAATGGCAATTTTTGCGGTAATATTTAACATTTCTAAAAAAATATCAGAAGAAGACAGCAAAATTTTAATCAAGCAAGATATTAAAGATCGTGAAATAGAAATGTATAGACGCTATAGACGAGATCTTGACAGTTTAAGTATGCAATCTCTAAAAGAGATGAGAATGCGCAATATGCTTAAAAAAATTGACAGAAAAATAGATGAACGTTTGATGTCATCAATTAAATAAACTTAAATATATCCCTAAAACATTTTATTTATCACAGCAAGTCGTCAGACTTGCTTTTTTATTAATTGAAATATTTGTCAATTATTTTCTCTATAACATTAGCACTATTGCCATTACCATAAGGATTTTGAGCTTTTAAACGAGAAGAGGCAAAATCTTTATCTAATATTTCACAACTTTTTGAAACTATTTTATCATAATCAGCACCCACAAGCAGAGAAACACCCGCATCAATTCCTTCTTGACGTTCTGTTTCATAGCGCATAACAAGTGTTGGACAGCCAAAAGAAGGAGCTTCTTCTTGTATCCCGCCGGAATCCGTAAGAATTAATTTTGCATGCTTCATTACATAAACTAAATTCGGATAATCCAATGGGTCTAATAGATGAACATTCTGATATCTATCTAACTTTTCATATACTTTACCTCTTACATTCGGATTTGGGTGCACAGGGAGAATAAAGTTGTTATCTTTATATTTACATACCAAGTGTTCTATAGCATTAAGGATTTGCTCAAGCCTTTCTCCGTGATTTTCCCTTCTGTGAACCGTTATCAAGACGGTATCATTATTTACTAAAATATTTTTATCTTCATAAAATTTACGTGCACTTTCAATAGTTTGTTCAGAAAGACAGAAAAGAGCATCAATAACGGTATTTCCCGTCACATAAATTTTATTTTCGTCAATGCCTTCTTTTATAAGAGCATTTTTATTTTTTTCTGTAGGCGCAAAGTTTAATTGTGCAACGCGAGAGGTCATTTGACGCATAACTTCTTCAGGAAACGGCTCATATATATCATAAGAACGCAAACCTGCTTCTACATGAAAAACAGGTACTTTATGATAAAATCCCGTAAGAGCACCGCATAAAACCGTCATTGTATCCCCTTGAACGATTACCGCGTCAATTTCATATTTTGAATATACTTCTTGCTCTAATGAAGTTAAAATTCTTGACTGAACTTCAGATAATGATTGATTATGACGCATACAATCAAGATTTATATCTGCCTTTAAATTAAAATAACTTAAAGTTTGATTTGATAATTCTTTTTGTTGTTCAGTATTGCAAATAATAACATTATATTTATTCGGATATTTTTTCAATTCTAATATAACCGGAGCCAATTTTATAACTTCCGGTCTTGTTCCAAATACAAAAAGTATATTTTTCCTGCTCATAGCGAAAGTTTAATATAAAAATTTGATATTTTCAATTGAAATAATTTAAATTTTAAAACTCTCCGTAAGGGGAATTTATTTATTCTTTAATTTTTTATAATCATTTTATAAAGGAGGCAAGAATGTTAGATTTATACATATTGAGTACATGTCCATACTGCAAAAAAGTTATGAATTTTATGGACGAAAATAACATTTCATACCATAAATTCGATACGATAAATAATGATAATGCACTAAAACTTTTGAATTTAGGAGGAAAAGACCAAGTTCCATTTTTATATAACAACGAAAACGGAGATAAATTGTACGAATCAGACAAAATCATAGAGTATCTAAAAAATTTTGTGCAGGTGTAATATGGAAAACAGTAATTCTCATTTTGATATAAATTCTTGTACATCTAGAGGAGTTTGTTCTCTTTCACCAAATATAGCAGCCCTGCAAGAATTAGTTATTTTCTTTATGAAAGAATGTGCCCATTATTTACTTGAACTAAAAGAAAATGGTGCTTGCAATAAGAAAATTAATCTTGAAATAATAAATAGTTTGTCAGGACTGGTTTCGGTAAATGAATACAGCGAAAACCAACTATATGACATCGTTTTAAACACATATTATCTTTACAAAAATATTAAAGATACATATCATAAAATTTGTGCTGACAGAAATTTAACGCATAAAGACTTAAATTCCGGTGTGATTTTTAATGAAACAGTTTCTTTATCAAAAGCAATAGCAATTGGAGAGAAATTATTTCTTGAAAATTATAAAAAGATGTCATTAACGCAAAAGAATTTAACAGAAATATTATTGATACTTATAAAAAGCTTATGTGTACATTTAACAAAACTGTATGACTTTGACGAACCGAATGATGAAGCATTTTTATCTGTTTTAAATGCTTTAGATTTTTTAAATATAAACGAATCTGATAATTTAATAAAAATTATAAATGAACTGGCAGAACTTGACAGCGAACTTCAACTAAAAATAAGCCGATTAATTTTTGAAAAATTCGGATCTATATCAAAAGTTGAGGTTTCAAGGTCAACTTCTCATGGTAAAGCCGTTCTTGTTTCAGGGAACAATTTTTTTGATTTACGAAATGTGCTAGAAAAGACTCAAGACAAAAATATAGATGTATATACTCACTCAGCATTACTTGTCGCACATTCACTAGAACAGTTTAAAAAATATAAAAATTTAAAAGGACATTACGGAGATGATACACAAAGTTGTATATTAGATTTTGCAACTTTTCCCGGCGCAATCTTAATGACAAAATCATCACGTACAATTACGGATTATTTATACCGCGGCAGGTTATTTTCAACGGATTATACTGTTCCTTCCGGAGTAGTAAAAATTGAAAATGATAATTATGAAGAATTAATCAGAGCGACATTGGAAGCCAAAGGATTTAAACGGGGAAAAGAAAGACACAATATAACTGTTGGTTACAATAAAGATGAAATAATACGACAAGTCGAAAAAATAGTAAGTTGTTTAAAATCAGGTAAAATTTCAAGACTTTTTATCATAGGTATGGATTCATATTCCGAAGTTCAAAAAGAATATTACAAAAAATTCTTTTCAAATATGAGAAAAGATGAGTATGCAATAAGTTTTTTCTATGAAAGTGATAATAAAAATGTTTTAACAATAAATATTGGCAATTACCAACCACTTGCGACATATATTATTTATAAATTTTTAAAACAATATTATCCTATATCAAGTGACAATTTAATCTTTTTCTGCACAACATGCAACGTAATGACCATGTCAAATATTGTTATGTTAAAGCTAAAAGGTGCGAAAAATATTTATATGAATAATTGTTCTCCGACGATGATAAATCCTTCGGTACTGGATACTTTTCTAAATAAATTTAAGGTAAATCTAACAACAGATGCATTATCCGATTTGAAAATAATAAGGGAGAGATAAAAAAAAGCGCCTTTCAAAAGAAAGGCGCTTTTTTAAATTTATCAGATTAATATCTGTAATGAGCAAACGCTTTATTAGCTTCAGCCATTTTATGGGTATCTTCACGTTTTTTGCAAGATGCACCCTGACCGTTTGAAGCGTCAATAATTTCGTTTACTAACTTATCAACATAAGATTTACCGCTTCTTTTCTTTGCGAAATCAATAATCCAAGAAGAAGAAAGAGCAAAACCTCTGTCTGCTTTAACTTCCAAAGGAACTTGATAAGTAGAACCACCGATACGACGAGCTTTAACTTCCAATAACGGAGTAGCGTTTGTTAAAGCCTTTTGGAAAACTTCCATCGGATCTTCGTTAGTTCTTTCTTTTATTCTTTCCATTGCAGAGTAGAAAATTCTTTCAGCTAATGATTTTTTACCGCGTCTCATAATTCTGTTAATGAATTTAGAAACATCTACGCTATTATATACCGGATCAGCTAAAGGAACTCTTTTTGCAGGTTTAGAACGTCTTGACATTACTTCTTACCTCCTTTTTTATCTCTTTTAGCACCGTATTTAGATCTTGATTGAGTTCTGTTAGCAACACCTGCAGTATCTAATGTACCGCGAACAATGTGGTAACGAACACCAGGAAGGTCTTTTACACGGCCGCCACGAATAAGAACAACAGAGTGCTCTTGAAGGTTGTGACCGATACCCGGAATATATGAAGTAACTTCAAATCCGTTAGTTAATCTTACTCTGGCAACTTTTCTAAGTGCTGAGTTTGGTTTTTTAGGGGTTGTAGTGTAAACCCTTGTACATACTCCACGTCTTTGAGGACAATTCATCAAAGCAGGAGATTTAGTTTTTGAGATAAGCTTCTTACGTTCAGAACGTACAAGCTGGTTAATAGTTGGCATAATTTCTCCTTTTACCAATTTGCCCATACACTGCCACAAATGAAATACGCTTGGGCGTCACGTTTTCGGCTACTTTTACAGTCGGTATTTATTGAGGTACACAATTTCCCTCCAGCACGAACCGGCTGCTACAAATCTATAAAACATCAACCAAAATCAAATGTCAACAGTCACTCATCTTTTAAAGTAATTTTGTTGGGCATTGTAATTTCAATTTCACGTATAAAATCACTCAAAGATAAATTAAAACCTTCCGCAATTCTTTTAAGTGTTGTTAATTGAGCTTCGCGTTGACCGTTTTCAATGCGGCTTAGCGTTGATGCTGGAATATCATATTCGTAGGCAAACATTCGAAGACTTTTTTGGACTTTATTGTTGCGCAGATACCTGAGCGCTTTACCGAATTGAACTCTATATTCATGCTCTTTGTCCATATTTCCTCTTGGTACTTGCAATATCTTAAATATAATGTTATGCTATTGGTTACATGTTCCCAAATGGAAACAATGAAAGGAGATATAAATGAAAAAAAAATTTAACGGCTTTACTCTTGCAGAAGTATTAATCACCCTTGCAATTATCGGTGTAGTCGCAGCGATGACGATACCAACGTTAATTGCAAAGATTAACAGTATCGTCACAGACAATCAACAAAAAGTATTCAATGCAAAAATTATTAAAGGCATGAATTTGACAAAAACCGCAGGTGATTTAAACGACACTTATGACTCTACCTATGATTTCTTAGTAAACGGCCTAGGCAAAAACCTAAAAATGGCAAAAGTATGTGATA
>CAYVSD010000023.1:0-26623 GCA_964453315.1 uncultured Muribaculaceae bacterium
GTGCTTGTGTAGGTGTCGTTCAAATCACCTGCAGTCTTGGTTAAGTTCATGCCTTTGATAATTTTTGCATTGAACACTTTTTGTTGATTGTCTTTAACGATACTGTTAATCTTAGCAATTAATGTTGGTATCGTCATTGCTGCAACTACGCCGATGATTGCTAGGGTGATTAAAATCTCAGCTAAAGTAAAGCCTTTTTGTTTCATAAATCGTTCCTCTTTTTTGTGTACCCATTTTTATTATATCGCATTTTATTCAAATAGTAAATACAATATATATTCTAAAATTAAATATATATAAATAATTTTGATTTGAATACAATAAGCAAAAGGGGTTTTTATGAGTAATTTTGTTCCGATAAAGCAAGAAAAAACCGTGATTAGTATAAGGCTCGATGTTGACATGCTTAAAAAAGTGGATGAGCTTGCGCAATTAACAGAGATTAGTCGGAATGAAATTATTGTTCAAAGTATTGATTTTGCTCTTAAAAATTTTAAAAAATAATCCTTCCAAGTTCTTACTGTTTGGGTAGTTGCAATTTATTAGTGTTTGTTGTACATTTATTATGTATAAAACCTTAAAAGGAGGGAAATAATGGAAACTTATGGTATTGAAAAATGGGGTATAACTTCCCCGTCTGCTGTCCACAGAAACTGGACTCCCGCTGCGCTTACAGAAGCTGCTGTAAAACGCGGTGAAGGAAAATTAAGCAACAAAGGCGCTTTAGTTGTTACAACCGGTAAATATACAGGTCGTTCTCCTAAAGACAAATTTATCGTTGATACTGAGTCTATTCATAACGATATCGCTTGGGGTAAAGTTAATCGTCCTATTTCAAGAGAACAATTTAACTCTATCAGAGATAAAATTGCAAATTATTTAAATGGTAAAGAAGTATTTATTTTTGACGGTTATGCAGGTGCTGATAAAACTTACACTCAAAAATTCCGTGTAATTAATGAACTTGCAAGCCAAAACTTATTTATTCATCAATTGTTAATCAGACCAACTTCAGAAGAACTTTCAAGTTACGGTGAACCTGATTATACAATTCTTTGTGCTCCGGGCTTTAAATGTGATCCGGCTGTAGACGGTACAAATTCTGAAGCTTGTATCGCAATCGATTACGAAGCTCACACAATTATTATTGCAGGTTCTCAATATTCAGGCGAAATTAAAAAATCAGTTTTCGCTACTATGAACTATGTTATGACTAAGAAAAACGTTCTTCCAATGCATTGTAGTGCAAACATGGATCCTGAATCAGGCGAAACGGCTGTATTCTTTGGACTTTCAGGGACAGGAAAAACAACTTTATCAGCTGACCCAAGCCGTAAATTAATCGGTGACGATGAACACGGTTGGTCTCCTGATGGTGTATTTAACTTCGAAGGCGGTTGTTATGCAAAATGTATCAACCTTACTGAAGAAAATGAACCTGATATTTATAATGCTATCAAGTTCGGTTCATTGGTTGAAAACGTAATTATGGATGACGAAACTCGCGAATTTGATTTTGCTGACGGTTCTTTGACAGAAAATACTCGTGTTGGTTATCCTATCAATTATATTAACAATGCAGCTATTCCTTCAAAAGGCGGAATTCCAAAAGTAGTTGTATTCTTGACAGCTGACGCTTTTGGTGTATTGCCTCCGATTTCAAGATTGGATAAAAATGCTGCTATGTACCACTTTGTAACCGGATTTACTTCTAAATTAGCAGGTACAGAACGTGGTATTACAGAACCTGTACCTACATTCTCAACATTGTTCGGTGAACCGTTTATGCCAATGGACGCTTCAGTTTATGCTAAAATGTTGGGCGATAAATTGGATCAATACGGAACTAAAGTTTACTTAGTAAATACAGGTTGGGCAGGCGGCAGCGCTTCTTCAGGTGCTAAGAGAATGAAATTAGCATACACAAGAGCTATGGTTACGGCTGCATTGAATGGTTCATTTGATTCTATTGAATTCAAACATCATGATGTATTCAATGTAGATTATCCTACATCTTGCCCTAACGTTCCTGATGAAATGTTAGATGCTCGTGGAATGTGGTCAGATAAATCAGCTTACGATGAAGCAGCTAATAAATTGGCTCAAATGTTCTCAGATAATTTCTCAGCTAAATATCCGAACATGCCTTCAGAAATCGTAAATGCAGGCCCAAAGCCATTAAGCAGAGTATAGATTAATTCTTGGAATTTATGCTTTGCATATAAATTTAAACAGTCCTAGGATTTTCCCGAGGGCTGTTTTATTATGGATATTTATGTTATAATTCTTTCAATAAAAGGAGTATGTATATGAAACCGAATAAAAATTATTTGAATATTTCGCAAAGTTATTTGTTTTCTACTATTGCAAAAAAAGTAAATGAATTTAGTTCCAATAATCCGGAGAAAAAAATTATCAGATTGGGTATTGGAGATGTAACTTTACCGTTATGCGAAGCTGTTGTAGATGCTTTAAAGTCTGCTTCCGATGAGCTTGGTGTAAAAGAAACTTTCCGCGGTTACGGCCCTGAGCAGGGTTATGATTTTTTAAAAGACGAAATTCAAAAATATTATTTATCACATAATGTTGAGCTTGAAAGCGATGAAATATTTATATCAGACGGCGCAAAATCCGATTTAGGTAATATTTTGGATTTGTTTGATAAAGATAATACGGTTTTAGTTCCTGATCCGGTTTATCCTGTTTATGTTGATACAAATACTATGGCAGGGCGTAAAATTCTTTATATAGATGCAAATTCTTCAAATGATTTTTTGCCATTACCTGATGAAAATATTAAAGCGGATATTATTTATTTATGTTCACCGAACAATCCGACTGGTGCGGTTTATAATAAAGAACAATTAAAAAAATGGGTTGATTATGCTAATAAAAATAATGCCGTAATTCTTTTTGATTCTGCTTATGAATGTTTTATAACTGACGAAACACTACCTCGCAGTATATATGAAATTGAAGGGGCAAAAACTTGTGCAATCGAATTCTGTTCATTTTCAAAAATGGCAGGGTTTACGGGTACTCGTTGCGGTTGGACTGTTGTGCCGCAAGCTCTTGAATTTGAGTCAATGAATTTAAATAAAATGTGGTTAAGACGTCAAACTACAAAATTTAACGGTGTGCCTTATATCGTGCAAAAGGGTGCTCAAGCAGTATTTTCAGAAGAGGGGCAAAAACAAATTAAGCAAAACCTTGATTATTATAAAGAAAATGCAAAATTGATTTCTGAAGTTTTGTCAAAACACGGAATTTGGCATATTGGCGGGAAACATTCTCCGTATATTTGGTTAAGATGCCCGAATAATATGACTTCTTGGGAATTTTTTGATTATTTGTTAGAAAATGTGCAAATTGTCGGAACTCCGGGGTCAGGTTTTGGCGATAATGGCGAAGGTTATTTCAGATTAACTTCTTTTGGCAGCCGAGAAGGGACGCAAGAAGCTGTAGAAAGGCTTGATAAATTATTTTCAAAAGTTTCGGTGTAAATATTAATACTTACGGGCAATTAAAATGCTTGTCAAGCGGGATAAAATGTTTGAAAAGAGGTTAATATGATTGTAGAATTAAACGAAACAAATTTTGAAGAAGAAGCTATGCATGGCCTAAAAGTTATTGAATTCTATGCAACATGGTGCGTTTATTGTAAAAGGCAGCGCATGGAATTTATCGAGCTGGAAAATTCCGATGTATGGATAGGTATTGTTGACGGAGATGAAAGCCCTAATTTGGTGAAAAAATATAAGATAAACGGTTATCCGACTTTTATTCTTTTAAAAGACGGAGAAGAAGTAGCCAGATTTTCAGGTTTTCATAATAAATCGCAATTACTTTCAAGACTTACAAATTATATTGTTTAGTAATTATCTTCAAGTAAATCATCAGAATTTGCGCTTTGAACGGCAAGTCTGTCACAGCGTTCATTGTATTCGTGCCCGTTGTGACCTTTGACCCAAATGAATTTTACTTTGTGCGGTTCTTTTGCTTTTAAAAGTCTTTTCCATAAATCTTGGTTTTTTACAGGTTGTTTATTTGCGCCTTTCCAGCCTTTGTTAATCCAGCCGTCTATCCATTTTTGATTAAATGCGTCTACAAGATATTTTGAATCAGAGGTCAGTTCAACTTCGCAAGGCTTTTTGAGTGCTTCGAGTCCTACGATTGCCGCTAAAAGCTCCATTCTGTTATTTGTGGTGTTGTTGTATCCTTGAGAAAGTTCTTTTTTATGAATTATTCCGTTTTCATCTTCTGCAACAAGTATTGTTCCATAGCCCCCTTTGCCCGGGTTGCCTGAACAAGCTCCGTCAGTATATATTTTGATTATCATGTTTACTCCTCTGTAATATCCCAAACTTCAAGTGTCTCATCATCTATTCCGTCAAGAAACCGCGATGGTTTTGATAATACCATATTCATTGAATAATCATACATATCAACAGGATATGTTATATATAAATTATTTTTTGCACGTGTTGTTGCAACATACATTAGTCGTAATTCTTCGTCCAATTCTTCTTCAGAATTAAAAGAATAAGCACTTGGAAATCTTCCGTCAACCGCGCCTATAATAAAAACACTGTCCCATTCAAGGCCTTTAGCGGAGTGAATTGTAGATATTGTCAGCGCTTCGTCATCCGAATTGTTTTTATACATCCCTTCGACACTTGAATCAGGCGGCTCAAGCGCTAAATCACTTATAAAATCTTCTAAGTTTGAATATTGTGTTGAAAGGTATTCAAAATGGTCTAAATCCTTTTCACGTTTAGCGTAATCATCGTACTTGTCTTTTAAAATCGGGCGATAATAACGCAAGATTTCTGAAACAATTTCTTCAGGTTTTTTAGACGGAAGAGAAGCACGTTCTTTTCCTAATATTTTTAGCAAAGGATTCAAGCTTGTCAGTTTATTTGACGGTAAGAGTTTTATATCAGGATTAAGATTACCTTTTATAATCGGAATAATATTGTTAACCGTGCTTGCTCCAATACCTTTTAGTAAAAGTAAAATTCTTGTAAGACTTATTATATCATCGGGATTAACAAGAACTCGCAAGTGAGCAACGAGATCTTTAATATGTGCTGTTTCCATAAATTTTGGGCCGCCAAATTTTTGGTATGGAATAGCACGTTTTGATAGTTCAATTTCAAGGTTATAGGACATTCTTGCATTTCGAGTAAGAACACATATATCGCTCAAGTTTATATCTTCGTCTAAAAGTTCAAGGATTTTCTGACAAATAAAGTCAGCTTCCATTTGAGTGTTTTTTGCGCAAATCAAAGCAGGCTTTACGTCAGAGGTGATATTTGAAAACAAGTTCTTGTCATATTTTTCTTTGGCACGTGAAATTATAGTGTTTGTTAATTTTAGAATATTTTGTGTGCTTCGATAATTTTGTTCAAGTTTAATTATTTTAGTATCTTTAAATATTTTTGGGAAATCAAATATATTGCGATAATTAGCTCCTCGGAATGAATAAATGCTTTGAGCGTCATCTCCGACAGCCATAATGTTATTGTGTTCAGATGCTAAAAGCTTGATTACGTCTGCTTGAAGCGTATTGGTATCTTGATATTCATCTACCATTATATATTTGTATTCATTTGAGAGTTTTTTGCGAAGATTGTCGTTATTTTCAAGTAAAAGTTTTAAATATAGAAGTAAATCATCATAATCAAGAACGGAATTTTCGCGTTTATAAGTTACATAGGCTTTATGTACTTCAATAATTTTGTCAATGCAGTGTTCAAATTGCGGGAATTCTTCGGAGATAATTTGTTTTGTCGGGGTTTCTTTATTTACGCTTTTTGAATACATGTCAAGTATGGTTGATTTTTTAGGGAAACGTTTTTCTTTCTTAGGAAACATTTGACCGATAATATGATTAATTATGTCTTCACAATCGCTTCTATCCAGAATGGTAAAGTTGTTTTTCAGTTTTAAAAATTTTGAATATTTGCGCAAAATTATATTTGCAAAAGAGTGAAATGTTCCTCCTGCAACTTTTTCGCATCTGTTATCAAGGACAAGAGATGCTCTTGATAGCATTTCGTGAGCGGCTTTTTTTGTGAAGGTTAAAAGTAAAATATTTTCAGGAGCGACTCCGTCTTCAATTAATCTTGCTACTCGGTATGTCAGGGTTTTTGTTTTACCTGAACCTGCGCCGGCAATAACAAGTAAAGCGCCTTCATTTGCCATAACAGCTTGAAGTTGAGCGTCATTTAAATCTTGTTCATAATTAACTTTATAATCAGTTTTAACCGAGGCGCGTTTTTTTAATACATATTTCTTATGCGCCGGTTTTGAATTGTTTTTAATTTCTGTTAAATTATTCACAGCCTAAATTCCCTCAATGCTTATTATATTTCACTGTCAGACTTTTTTTCAACATTGTTTTTGTAAATTTTTTATAAGACAGGTTGAATTAATTAAAGTTTAGATGTGTAAATGACGAAATAATTGTTATCCGTAGGAGAGAGTAATTTTGAAAAAAATTTTTGTTATATTTATTTTTATAATTTCGTATATTTCCGCATACGCTTTGTTTGCTTTTGCTTACGCTGCAACTTGGGAAAATCCTAAATATATTAAAACTTACATTCAGCCAAATCATCCTCGCACGATAATGATGAAGCATGCTTTTGCAAGATGGTCAAAGGTTACAAAGGATAAAGTTGTTTTTCATTATGTTGATTCAACTCAAACTTCGCAATTAGATGTGTTTTTCGTAAATAAAATTGATAAAGATAGAAGCGGATCTGATATATCAATAGGTTTTACAAGCAATAAATACAATTTAAAAACGGATAAGATATTTCATTCCACAATATGGATAGCAGATAAGACTCAGAATGGTAAAACATTAAGTGATGATGCGGTTTTTACAACAATGCTGCACGAAATAGGCCACGCTTTAGGTCTTAGCCATTCTGATAAAAAAGATAGTATAATGTATCCGCTTGTAGATGTTCTTCTTGAAATATCTAAGAAAGATTTAGATATGTTGGGTCAGTTATATAATTGGAAAAATTAATTACGGTTCAAGGTTTCTTTGAGCCCAAGACCAATTATTAATTTTAAAAAGTTTTTCCATATCAATACTTAAAATATCTTGATCTTCTGTGACAGGGAAATGCATAATACTGCGATATTTTCTTGTAGAGTCATTAAGTCCGAGTGCGTGGCCTACTTCATGCAGCATGGTTGTAAATATCATGTCATCAGAATATTTTTCTTTAGATTTTGTCGCAATAGTAATGTTTGCTTGTTTTATATACATTCCTTCTGTTACAAGACTGCAAACCCCGATAGGGCCGTCAGCTCCGCTTACTTTATCACTGAATTGAACTGTAATTTGAGCAGGTTCTTTTTCGACAAAAGTGAAATTTAATTTTCCAAAACTCATTCGCTGCCATCTTTGAAATGCGTGTTTCATTGTATCTGTTTTTTGTTCTTTAGGTGGTATATAAACAGTAATATTACCGTTTTTCCAATGAGGTGAAGTAGAAACTGTTGTTTGAACGGCATTTACGGCTAAAGCCATAAATAATCCAACTAGTATTAATATTCCTGAAAAAATTTTTTTAATCATAATTTATAAACCTCTTTTGGATAAATTATATTTTATGATTTAATAAAAATCAATCTTTTAGTGGTAAAAATTTATATTTTCATGTTTTAGAATGTTTGTATGGAAGGTAGCGGGAAAAATAATAATATAGGTTCTAATATTTTTTCTTCAAACTTTGCTAATTCGGCAGGTAATCCTTTTAGTGCAAATATAACACCGTCAAAAGAATCTGTGCAAATTCCCGTTAAACGTTTAAATGGTTATGATTCCGCTATTTTAAATAAAACAGCGTTTGATGAAGCTGAATCAAAAGATTTGAGTTTGGATTATAGAATAAAAGAAAAAGAATCCGCTTTAAAAATGTTGGATTCTCAGATTAAAACAGCGGATAATTATGGCGCAACAGGAGAATCGTTGGGATTAAAAGCGAAACGTAACAGGATTTTACAAGAATTAAGTGTTTTGCAAAAACAGCAAATGTATGGCGGCAGAGTTTTGGGAGAAGATTTTTCTCATCAAAATTTTAAAACAAAGATGCCTGTAATATTTAAAATTCAAAATTTTATTTCTCGACAAATACTTGCCAGAATTTCTAAAAAGGTTCATTCGGTTATAACATTGACGGATTCTTTAGAAATGCTTTCAGATATTAATAAGAATGTAAATGATCTTATGGATATGAATGTTCCTTATGGTGAAAAAGTCCGTAATTATGAAAAATTAACCGAATATTTGAATCAGGCGAGTGTAATCCATTCAAAGATTTCAAAATCATTAAGTAAACGAGCGTAAAGACATTATACAGATATCTTGATATTGCAATTTGTTTGTCATAAAATCTTCTTGAAGATTAGCTTTTTAAGGAGAAATTATGAACGAGCTGTTAAAAAAGACTGCCGCAGAGCAGAGTAAAGCTTTAAAAAATAAAGAAGTTTCAGCGCTTGAACTCACTCAGGCTGCTTTTGAGAGGATAAATTCTATTGATGAAAAATTGGGAGCGTTTAATTCTTTGACAGAACAAACCGCACTTGAGACAGCGAAAAAAGTTGACGAAAAAATTGCAAAAGGTGAAGAATTACCACTTTTAGCGGGTATACCGTTAGCATTGAAAGATAATATGAATTTGGTTGGTTCAAAAACTACCGCTTCAAGTAAGATATTAGAAAATTTTGTTTCACCTTTTAATGCGACAATAAGCGAAAAATTGTTAAATAATCTTGTTCCGATTGTCGGAAAAGCAAATTTAGACGAGTTCGCAATGGGTTCATCAAATGAAAATTCCGCATTTAATAAGGTTCATAATCCTTGGGATTTGAATAAAGTTCCCGGCGGATCTTCAGGCGGGTCTGCAGCTAGTGTTGCTTCTTGTGAAGCTACATTGGCTCTTGGTTCTGATACGGGCGGTTCAATTCGTTTGCCGGCAAGTTTTTGCGGTATTGTAGGTATGAAGCCGACTTATGGCAGAGTTTCTCGCTACGGTTTAATTGCATTTGCTTCTTCATTGGATCAAATAGGTCCTTTTGCAAGAAGCGTTGAGGATGCTGCTAATTTATTGGAAGTAATTTCCGGTCATGATCCGAAAGATTCCACATCTTTGAATTTGCCTGTAGAGCATTATGCGGGTAGCTTGAATAATGATATTCGCGGTAAAAAAGTCGGGGTTATCAAAGAATTGATGAGTGAAGGTTTGATGCCGGAGGTTCAAAAAGCTGTTGATAATGCTATAGAAACTTATAAAAAACTCGGTTGTGAAATTAAAGAAATATCTTTGAAAAATATTAAATATTCAATCGGTATTTATTATATTTTGGCAACTGCTGAATGTTCTTCGAACTTGGCAAGATTTGACGGTGTTAGATATGGTTATCGCTGCGCAAATCCGCAAAATCTTATGGATATGTATACAAGAACAAGAGCAGAAGGCTTCGGTCCTGAAGTTAAACGTCGAATAATGCTTGGAACTTATGCACTTTCTGCCGGTTATTATGATGCATATTATAAAAAAGCTCAGCAGATGAGGGCTTTGGTTACTCAAGATTTTGTAAATGCATTTAAGGAAGTTGATGTATTAATTTCACCGACTTGTCCTAATACAGCTTTTGAATTAGGCGCTAAGGCATCTGATCCGTTGGCTATGTATTTAACAGATATTGCTACAATCGGTTGTAATCTTGCCGGTATTCCTGGAATTAGTGTTCCAGCAGGTTTTGATTCTACCGGCATGCCTATAGGATTGCAAATATTAGCACCGCAGTTGCAAGAAACAAAATTATTTAACTTTGCTTATCAATTTGAACAGGCTAATGATTTTTATAAAAAATTGGCTAATATCTAAGGTAAGTTACCAATAAGAATGTTATTGGACAGATTTATATGAGGGTTTTGAGTTACAGCTTTGCAAATCCCTGTTATGATCAGGTTTATACACAATAATATTCCAAGAATAATTAAAATATTTTTCATACTCTCCTCGTAATATCATTTTAAATAATGTTATTTGGGAGAGTATCCTCTTTTTGAAGGAAATTTATAAATTGCGCAAAAATTTTTATTGAGGGGTTTTAAAATTATATCGAACTTTACAAAAATCAAAACGATTGATATAATTTCGTTTAAGGTTAATGAAAAAAATATAGGAGTGGTATTCAATGGCATTATCTGCAGTTAGTGGTGTAAAATTAGAAAATAAATTAAATTTTAGTGGACGATATAAAAATGAAGATGTTGTAGACGATTTTCAATATGAAAAATCTTCCAATTCGGCAAAAAGGGCTGCTGCTGTGCCGGTTATTGTTTTGATGTCTATGAATCCGTCACTTTTAAAGGCTGAAGCTATGGATATGTATTCTGAAGAGTCGACAGTACCTGCAATTGAGGTATCAATTCCGGAATCTGAATATGAAAAAGATGCCGACGTACGAACTTATGTAATGGCGCCTGAATATGAAGCGCAAGCTCCCCAACACACAAAAGCTCCGTATGGATGGGCAATATTTAATAACAGACAGATACAAATGTCTGTTCCGACACAAATTAATGGTGCAAAATATCACATGTTATTTACAGCGTCAAAATATAATAAAAATAAAAAAGACGTGGAAGAAGTTTATTTCGTAAAAGATGGCCAACGGGGAAGTCGCAACGCTGCAGAATATCCTATTAAAGTAAAAGAATTGATTTATCACGATATAGGAAAAGATAAAGAATTTTGCGGCGTAAGAGTTCTTGAATACATTTTAGATGCAAATGGTAATTCTCAAGAATTAAAACAACATGAAATAAGACTTAAAGATGAAGTTGCGCAGGAAATAATTGATTTATTAACAGGAGATTCTCAATGGAATAATAAGTCACAAATACGTCTTTCCAGAACTAAATCTTCGACATTATTTCATAATCGTCCTAAAAAAGAACAAAATTCATATAATAACCCAAATTGGTGGTAAAAATTATAGTTAAGATATGTAACAAAACATTTAATTCTTGAAATTAGGCGTTTTCCAAATTGTTTCATGAGTTAAGTGAATTGAAAAGAGTATAAAAATGACTTTAAGAACAGATAAAATACCTTCTCAGGGCAGTGAAGTTTACAAATCAAATGGCAGCAGTAATACGGTGTCAAAAACTCCTGCTACTCCGATATTTGAAGGATATTCGAAAACTGAAACAAACAAAAGCAATAGCGGAGTAAATAATAGAGAAACAAATCAAAATTCAAATGTAGTGCTTGAATATTCTAAAGTACTTTTTTCAAAAGGTTCTTCTGATAAAAAAATAGATATTATTCTTGATAAATATTTTAGCGATGACCCAAAATATATAAATCTTTCAGATTCAGAGAAAAAAGATTTTCGTCAGCAGAAGCTTGAAGCTTTTATGTCATTAATTAATCCTAAAAATAAAGTTTTATCTGCTAAAGAGAAAGAAAAAGCCGGTTTTAAAGTTGTTATGTTACTTGCGCTTTCTAAATCCGAAAATATTTCTTTTGAGCAAATTCAATCTATGGATACTAAAAAGCTGCAAGAGATTATGATGCAGACTATTGGTAAATATTTAAATATAATGAAAGAGCATATTCCTGATTTTGATAAAAAAACTCCTATAGAAAAATCATATGCAGTAGTTGATTATTATTTATCTTTAGTCGATTCAGATTATAATAATTTGTCGGATGAACAAAAACGCTTAAAATGTAAAGAATTTTTAAATAAAAGAATTTCAAAATTTATGTTTCCGTCAGTTGGTGATGATAAACAAAACATGTTGATTGATATTGATGAAATAGCGAAATCTATTTCGCATTTTGACTGTATTGATTTTATGGAATATGTAGCTGCAAATGTTTCAGATATATCAAAAATTAAAAGTTCTAAAGAAATTACCCGTTTACTTGTAGAATATATGGAAGTAAAAGTTAATGGTGAACTTAAGGCAAAAGGAGAAAAATTATCTAAAGAAGAAGATGATGCAATCAAATTTTTAAAAATGAGATTGGATTTAATTGAATCTTGCGGTAAAGATAATCCGACGGAAAAAGATTTATATAATTTATTAATTGAAAAACAAAAATCGGGTAAACTTTCTGAACAAGAAGCGTTATTATTGAAGGAATATAAAATCCGTATCGAAATTGATGATTCTTCAATGGATGATATCGCTGGTTTGACTAGTAATATTGTTTTGCAAAAAGTTTTTGGTGTAACAGATGAAGAGTTGTTTAAAATTCAAACATCAAATATTGATTTTAATACAAAAGAAGGTAAAGAGCAATTTGAAAAGATTGTTCAAGGATATGTAAAAGCTTGGACTATTGATTGTGTTTCTAATGAAGAAATTGAAAAATTTGAAACGAGAGTAAGAGCACAATTAAAAAATGCCGGAATGTCCGATGAAGAGATAAAGGCGTTTATTGAAAATAATATTTATAGTCAAATTAATGACTCTGCTATAGCTGCAACGGCTATGGTTAGAGAGCAAGGTAAAAATGCAGGTCAGGCTGTAGGCAGGTTAAGCCGTTCAAAAGATGTTGTGAAACAGAATCAATCAAAGAAATTGGCAGGACTTGCTCCCCGTGAAATTAAAAATAAAGATGAGGCTTCAAATTTTGGTGAAGAAGTTATAAAAACAGATAATGACGGACTTGTTGATTCGTTTAATAAAGGAATGCATGAATATAGAACAAAAGAAGATAATACATATATTCATGAACGTATTATGTCTTCTCAAGAGCTTAATGATTCTCAAAGAGCAAAAGCAACAAGTTCTTTTATTAGAAATGCTAAAAGTGATGAAGACAAGCTTTATTATAACAGACATTTTGTTAAGTTAAATAATGCAGGTGTTACAGCAGGTTTAGCTACAGCAAGTAAGTCTATTTCTGATAAAAGTATTAAACAACAATATAATGCAAATATTGAAAATTCAATGTCCAATTTTACACCTGAAGAGCAGCAGGCTATTACTTATGCTATGGAAACAGGTAATTTATCAAATTATACTTTATCTCAAACAGAACCATCACCTGTAAATATTCAGGCTTCTTATCAAACTAACATTGTTAAAAATGAAGTATCAAATATTAAAAATTATACTTCTGCTATTCCTGAAAAAAATACAACAAAAGCTTATGTATCTTATTTTGAAAATGTAAATAAATCGTTAGCGCAAAAACGCGATGCGGTTGCTGATAAATTGCAGCAAGTAAAAACAAATATTGAAGAATCTCAAAAATCTGAAGAAGAAAAAGAGCTTGAAAAATTATATAAAGGAATTTCGAGTGATGTTGTAAAACAAATAAAATATGCTTTTGAAACAGCCGGAGCTGCCGGAGTTTATGCTAAGTTGGGTGATTTACGCTGGGCAGAAGCTCAAAAAGCATTTTTAATATATTTTATTCAAGGCGCATCTGCTGAAGATTTAAAAGTTTTCGCATCTAAATATAATGATGATGCGGAAGTTTTACAAGCGATTTGTACTTACGGAAATGTAAATGATCTTCCGTCTGATTTAATTGTAAAATGTATTGAAAAAGGCTGGGTAAATGTATCAAATATTTCTGATTTGCGTGGCATTTTAAGTGAAAATAAAAATAATTTACCATTTTTAAGACGTATTTTTGATGCGACAAAAAATATATCAGTGCTTGCGCTTAATTTTGATTTATTAAGTGAATATATTAACCTTGGTAAAATAAATATTGCTTTACTTCCGCCAAGTCTTTATGCTCGTTATAAAAATTCATTGACACCAATAAGACAGCAGCAGCTTGATGAAAAATTAGAACAAGACAGGTTGAGTATAAATTTTGAAAATAATGAAGTCGAAAAAATATCTTATGCAACCGAAGCGAATATGCAAAATACAAACGCTACTATGCAGGCTCAAACTCCTATTCCGGGATCACCTGAATTTTATGCGGCGCTAAATCGTCAATCTGAAAAATATAATCCGAATAATTACTTTACAGGAACGGTTTATGATCCTAGAAGGATTAAAAAATTAAACCATAAGGGTTGATTTTAAATAGTTTTTATGTTGTAATCTTCATACCAAAGGTATTTATCCCTTTGAGTCCATTTGAAAGAAGACAATTAAAACTTGCCGAAAGAAATTGAAATAGCAAAATTTGCAGGTTTTTGCTACGGCGTAAAAAGAGCCGTTGAAACAGCAAAAAAATTAAAAGCAGAAAATCCCGACAAAAATGTTTGTGTATTAGGTGAACTTATACACAATTCTCAGGTTATTGAAGAATTGGAAAATCTTGGGATAAAGACGCTTAAAGAGCTTCCGAATACGGGAGAGGGAATTTGTATTGTCAGAAGTCACGGTGAAAGCCCGAAAATATTTGATAATATTAAAAATGCCGGCTTTGAAGCTTATGATTTAACTTGTCCCGATGTGAAAAAAGTTCAGCAAAAAGCAATTGAGCTTATCCAAAACGGTTATTATTTAGTTATTGTTGGCAAAGAAGAGCATCCTGAAGTTGCTGCTATTAAAGCTAATGCACAGCAATTTGGGGATAAAATTATAGTGTCAACAACCGTTGAAGGTCTAAAAAATTTTGAAGAAGTTTTGAAAAATCATAAAAAAATAGGGGTAGTTGTGCAAACAACTCAAACTCTTTCAACTCTTAATAGTATTGTTGAATATTTGACTAAAATTGCAAAAGAATTACATATCGCAAATACTATTTGTCCCAGCACTCAAAGACGTCAAATTGAAGCAGCAGAACTTGCAAGTCGTAATGATTTAGTGATTGTTGTGGGTTCTAAAAAGAGTGCGAATACAACTCATTTAGCCGAGATTACCAAAAATATAACATCAACAATTCATATAGAAGCTGAACAAGAATTAGAGAAATATAGAGAATTAATTGAAAATTCTCAAAAAATAGCAATTACAGCGGGTGCTTCCACCCCTCAATCTGTAATTGATAAAGTAGTAGAAAAATTAAATTAAAAAAGAAAAGGAGAATAAAAAAATGACACAAGCAACATTAGATGAATTTGAAAAGTTATTGGAAGAAAGCTTTTCTCAATCCCCTTCAGTAGCAGATATTGTTGAGGGAACAATTATTAAAAAAGAACAAGAAGGTTATCTTGTAAGCGTTCGCGGTGCAAAAACAGAAGCATTTTTGCCGGAAAAAGAACTTTCCTCTACTGAAGAAGGAGCTCTCGAAATCGGTGATATCAGAGAATTTTATGTATTGAAAGAAGAAGATGATGAAGGTGGTTTAACTTTATCTCTTAAAAGACTTGCTTGCGCTCAAGCGTGGGCTCAGCTTAATGATGCAAAAGTTCAAGGTGATACTATTCTTGCAAAAGTTGTATCAGCGGTAAAAGGCGGCGTATTGGTTGACGTTGCTGACCTTAAAGGATTTATTCCTTCTTCTCAACTGAGAACAGGCACTCCGTTTGACGGTTTGGTTGATCAAAAAATAGAAGTTAAAGTTCTTGAAGCTGATCCTAAGAAAAATAAACTTATCTTATCTCAAAGACAAGCAATTGCTGAACAAAGAGATCAGGTTGTAGATAATATTCTTTCAACTCTTGAAGAAGATCAAGTTGTAAAAGGTGAAGTTGTTAGAATTGCTGATTTCGGCGCATTTGTTGATATTAACGGAATTGACGGATTACTTCCGATTTCTGAAATTTCATGGTCAAGAATTAAACATCCGTCAGATGTTATTTCTTTAGGTGAAACTATTGAAGTTAAAATTATTAAAATCGATAGTGAATTAAAGAGAATTTCGTTGTCATTAAAGAGAATGGGCGAAGATCCTTGGACTCAAATCGAAGGACAATTTTCTGAAGGTCAGGTAATAACAGGTACAGTTAATAAAGTTACCGGTTTTGGTGCATTTATTAATATTTTCCCTGGAGTTGAAGCTTTACTCCCTGTTTCTGAAATGGCAGAAGAAAATGTTAATCCGTTCAATTTGTATAAAGTTGGCGATAGCGTAGAAGTAATGATTAAGAAATTTACACCTCAAGAACACAGAATTGCTTTGAGTGTAAAAGATATAAATAACGAAGGTTAGGTATTTTTTTAATAGCAAACGCGCCGCATTCAAATGCGGCGCGTTTGCTTGTCGTAAAAATATTTTCATGTTAGCATAATTTTGAAGAATAAAAAATATAGAAAGGTAAAATATGCAAGCGCGCAGAGCAGCCAGAGAATTGGCTTTTATATTATTTTCACAATTTGAAAAAACAATAAATGATTATTCAAAAGAAAATCTTGATGAAGTTATTGTAAAATCGGTAAGAATACTTTTAAGTAGTGCTATTGATGAGTTGAAAACATCAATGGGATCTTTAATTGATATGAAAAATCGTATTGATGATTATGAAGCTGAACATGAAACAAACCTTAATAGACCAATGGGTGCGGCAAATATTCCTGTTCCATTAAAAATTACTTCAGCCGATATGACTCAAAGAATAGATGAAATGATTGATGTTGCAGAAAAAGCGATTTTAGGTTTAGAAATTGCGGAATTTACTGTTCTCGATTCTGAAGAAAGTGTTAAAGATTATGCAATTAAAATTGTAAAAAGTTATAAAGAAAACAGTAAAAAAATTGATTCAGAAATTGAAAAATATTCAAAAGGTTGGGATTTTGACAGACTTGTTAAAATGGATAAGGATATTTTACGTATAGCATTAGCGGAATTGTTGTTTATACAAGAAACTCCAATGAAAGTTGTTGTTGATGAGGCAGTTGAACTTTCTAAGAAATATTCAACAGATGACAGCGCATCTTTTGTAAACGGAATACTTGCAAAAGTTATTGTAGATAATGGTTTGAAATAATAGTTTTAAATAAAAAGGGCGGACTTTCAAATTGAAAGTCCGCCCTTTTTATATCTGTTGCTCACTTGCGTTTCATTCGCAACGGCGGTATCGTAGTGTTACGTGCCCTGCCGTCTTTGCTCTCGCAAAGCCGCTCCGGCACTTCACACCGGCTGACGCTAGTACCGCCTGTGCAATCCAAGATTGCTTCGCTCATTTCACTTGCGTTTCATTCGCAACGGCGGTATCGTAGTGTTTCGCAACCTGCTTGCCTTGCTCATCGCAAGTCAACCTGTTGCTACACACCGGCTGACGCTAATCTTTTGCGTGTCCTGCTGTACCTAAAACGTCACGCATTTTGTGCATAACCATTTCTTTAACAGCAGTTCTGCCTGGTCCCATATATTCTCTTGGGTCGAATTTTTCAGGATGTTCAATAAAGAATTCTCTGATTGTTGATGTCATTGCAAGTCTTAAATCTGTATCGATATTAATTTTTGCAACACCGTGTTTAGAAGCATAATTAAGCATTTCTTCAGGAACACCTTGTGCATCAGGCAAGTTTCCGCCGAATTTGTTGCATTTTTCAACAAATTCTTTTGGAACTGATGATGAACCGTGTAATACGATTGGGTAATCACCAAATCCTGCTTCACGTAATGCGTCTTTAATTTCTTTTAATCTTTCGAAGTCTAATTTAGCCTCGCCTTTAAATTTATATGCACCGTGAGAAGTTCCGATAGCGATAGCTAATGAATCACAACCTGTTTGTTTTACAAATTCAACAGCTTCTTTAACGTTTGTATATTTAGCATCTTTAGCAGAAACGTTAACGTCATCTTCAACACCTGCAAGTTTTCCTAATTCAGCTTCAACTGAAACTCCGCGTTCATGAGCATATTCTACAACTTGTTTAGTTACTCTAACATTTTCTTCAAATGGGAAACGGCTTCCGTCAATCATAACAGATGAAAAACCGCCGTCTATACAAGCTTTACAAATTTCGAAATCAGCACCGTGATCTAAGTGTAAAGCGATAGGTACGGTTGTTGTAGCCAATGCTGCTTCTACCAATTTAACCAAGTAAGTTTGGTTAGCATATTTTCTTGCACCTGCAGAAACTTGCAAGATAATAGGTGATTGTGTTTCTTCTGCAGCTTCTGCAATACCTTGCAAAATTTCCATGTTGTTAACATTGTAAGCACCGATAGCGTATCCGCCTGCTAATGCTTTTTTGAACATTTCGTTTGTTCCAACTAATTTTCTTTCACTCATTTGAGTTCTCCTTCTTTTCGTTACGAAATCTATACATGCTTAAATTATAATAAACAAAAATTTTATTCAAGCGATGTGAAAATTTTAACTGCGCGTTCCAAAATTCCAAGACAGTATGATATTGTTATTCCATAATTTGTTATAGGCACACCGTTTTGATTTGCAATTAAGATCCGTGAAATTACTTCTTTTCGATTTGTCATACATGCACCACAGTGAATAATAAGTTTGTAATTTGAAATATCAGGAAAATCATGCCCTGAAATGTGTTCAAAAATCAAATTTTTCCCTGTTTTTTGTCGTAAAAGATTTGGGATTTTTATTTTTCCGATATCATCTTCAATTGCGTGGTGAGTACAGCTTTCAAGTATAAGAACTTTATCTCCGTCATTGAGTTTTTCTATTGCATTTGCGCCTTTAATAAAAGCATTCAAATTTCCTTTGAGCCTTGCAAATAATATTGAAAAAGAGGTTAATGCAATATTATCAGGAACAATTTGTGCTACTTTTTTAAATGCTTGCGAGTCTGTTATTACAAGAGCAGGAGGCTCTTTTAAATTGTTCAAGGTTTCTTTTAATTCGCTATCTCTTGTGCATATTACTTGGCAGCCGTTGTCTAACAAATCTCTTAGTGTCTGAACTTGTGGAAGTATTATTCTGCCTTTCGGAGCTTCTTTATCTAGCGGAATTACAAGTATAACTGTGCTTTTTGCAGGAATTAAGTCTGATGCAATTTGTTGTTGATTTACAAATTCTTCCGGCAAAATTTTGACAAGTGCGGTTTTAAATTTGTGTATTAGTTCATTATCGTTTAATACTGAAGTATATATTGCATCTTCTTTTTTTTCATGTTTTGATATGTCAGTTTTGTTTATTATTATTAAATAAGGAATGTTTAATTCTTTGAATTTTTCGATAAGTTGATTTTCATAGTTGCCAATACCTGTATAATCGCATATTAAAACTGCTATATCGGTGCGGTTTAAAATTTTCAAAGTCTTTTCAAGTCTTTTAGTCCCGAGTTCCGTATTATCATTTATTCCTGCCGTGTCCAGAAAAACTACAGGACCGATGGGTAATAATTCCATTGATTTTTCGACAACATCTGTGGTTGTGCCTTCAATTTCCGAGACAATAGAGGTTTCTTGACCCGTAATTTTATTTAGAAAAGATGATTTTCCTACATTTGTTCTTCCAAATATCCCGATATGTAAGCGCATTGATTTTAATGTTTTCATATAAATATTTTAACATGTAAAAATTCTTTAATGAAAAATTTGTTTTAATTTATATTTATTTTATAGTAATTTCAGACTTAAATATTTGAGGGACTTATGAAAAAATATTTGATAATTACAGGTTATGTTGCACTTGGAATTTTTATTTGTTTATATTTAGGCTTTTTGTTTATATTGCCAAATGTAATAGATTTGAATAAATATACTCCGCAAATTCAAAAACTTGTAAAAGAAAATAGCGGATTTGATATAGATATAGATGATTTGAAGCTTGTGACCACACCGATTTTAGAAGCCGGAATTAAGACCGGAACAGTAGTTGTAAAGAATCCGGACAATTCTGCGGTTTTTCAGACTGATAATCTAAAGGTTAAAATATTTTTACCAAGTCTGTTGTGGTTGCAAATTTTGGCAACAGAAATAAGAGTTGATAATCCGATTGTTAATGCGCAAATAATTGACGGAGAGCAATATAAAGCTGTTCGAACCTATGAAGATTTTGTAAATAACAGGAGAAAAGATCGTTTGGCCCATCCTGAAAAATATATAAAGGATACGACCGAACCGGCATTTGATATTTCTAATATAAAAATTACTATTCCTAACGTAAAGATAAATAATTACGATTTATTGGTAAGAGATGCAAAAGCAGGGCATTATCTTACTCTGAGCGGAGAAAAATTGAAACTTGCATATCATGACGGAAAAGTTGCAAAGTTAAAGACAAATGCAATATTCACAAGTGATAGTGATGAAAATATCAAGGCTAATCTTGATATAAATACATTTTTGCCGAAATTTTCATCTCAAAAACAACCGGAGGATGATGAAGCTGTTTTTGCAATTCCATTTGTAAACCCTGTTACAACTTATAGAACTTATGAATTAAAATCAAATATAAATTCAAAATTAAAAATCAGACAGGATAAAAAAACAAAAAAAATAAAACTTAACGGTTTTGCAAATGTTGAAAATACGACTTTAAGAATGGGCGGTTTACAGTTGCCGGAATCTCATTTTAGGTTAAAGTCAAAAGGTTTTTATTCGGAAGTTGATACGAATTTGTTTGTAACAAATGAAGAATACATAAATCTTTTAGCTAAAATTAATTATGGTAAAAAACCTTCTCTTAATTTGGATATAAAATCCAATCAGGTTCATTTGGATAATTTTTTGAAAATAATAAAGGCTTATTTGGATTCAGTACAAATTCAAAATGATATAAAAGATATGACGGCTGATGGTTATTTTTATGCTGATTCAAGAATAATCACAGATTATAAAAAAATTGAATCTGACGGGCAAATAGTTGTTAAAAACGGGGCGGTAAAAAATGCCGGTAAAGGTATTTTATTTGATGAAATTAATGCAAATTTATATTTAGACGAGGATGAATTATTTATTAAAGATACAAGTTTGAATATAAATAATAAACCTTTAAAAATTTCAGGTAGAGTAGATTCTGAGTCTCTTGCAAATTTATATATAAACGGTGAAAAATTGCCGTTAATGGGTGTTTATAATGCTTTTGCTCCGCGCGAAATAAAGAATAAGTATTCGTTAAACAGTGCATATTTAACGTTGGATACGAGAATTTCCGGAGCTGTTAAGAATCTTGCGATGCTTGTAAGGGCAAGATTAGAAGATGTTGATTTTCGTGATAAAAGCGGTGAATTTATTATAAAAAATAAAAGTACTCGTTTGGGTTTAGCCAATTATTCGGGTGAATTACATGGCAGAATGGCGAATGAAGGTTTTATTGCAAGATTTCCAAAACGACATTCCGTAATTCAGGATGATGAATTAAAAATTGATTTGGATAATGATAAAATTACTATTCAGCCAACAAAAGTTTCGTTTAATAAAAATTCTGTTATAAAAATTTCTGGCGGACTGTCAGATATTTTTTCAAAAGTTCATTCTGTTGTAACAGCAAGCGGAAGCTTGTCAGCAGTTGACTTGGGTGAAGTGTTATTACATACTGCAATTCCATACTTTGATATTAAAGGTTATCTTCCTTTGAGGGCAAAATGTTCAATGAATGGTGATGATATTAAGGCAACCGTTCAAGTTGCTGCGGATCCTAATAATTATATAACACCTGTAAATATGGATGATTTTAAAGGAAAACAAACTATCGGTCAGGTTTCAATTGATAAAAATAAAAATACTTTAAAAATTCATGACACGGGTTTTTATGTAAGATCTGCAGGTTTTACTTTGAGTGATAATTTAGCTGCTAATATTCGCAGTGCAAAAGAAATTATTAAAGTTCGCGGTATAATTTCAAATCTGAATACTCAGCCGTTTATTAGTCTTATTAAAGTTGTGTTCCCTCATGAAATGAGCGGAAATGTTTATATTTTGAAAAAATCAAGATTTACGCTTGGCGGGAATTTATATATTTTTGGCAAGCCTGAAAATCCGAGAATTACCGGTAAAATTGATCTTAAAAAATTGGCATTTCCTGAACTTTTAACAACGATGAATCGAGTAATTATTGATATGGGCTCTCATAAAGTTAGTGCTCGTGCAGACAGAATCAATGCTAACGGTAATGATGTAAGTATTATCGCTGATTCTGATTGGGATAAGATATTTAGTTTGGATTTTGATTCAGTCAAGATTTTTTCAAAATATATAAATGTAGATACGATTATGAAGGTCCCTGCCGCAGGCGAAGCTGCTTTTCCGGGTTCAGCTCAAAGTGTTCGTGATGACAGCGGCAAGCGTCCGCAAAACCCTGTAAAAATTCGCAGCGGTTCTTTAAAACTTAGAAAAATTGTGGCAGGTAATTTGCAGGTAAATAATACTTCGAGTGATTTGGTAATGCTTGATAGTACGATATTTTTAAATAATTTGAAAACAAGTCCTTTAGGCGGAAACGTTGCCGGTGATGTATCTTATAATATTTTAGATACAAAAATAAGTGCAAAAATTTCTGGTCAAGATTTTGATGTTGAAAAAATATTGCTTGATGTAATGAACATGAAAGATATGATTTCTGGTACAGCAAATTTTATAGCTGATATTTCGTTTTCAGGATTTAATGTTAATGAACAGATGAAATCATTAAAAGGATATATTGATTTTAATATCAGAAATGGTCAACTCGGACCTTTCGGTAAGCTCGAAAACTTTTTAATGGCTGAAAATATTAGAGAAAATGCCTTTTTCTCATCAACTTTAGGTTCTGTTATAACTAATCTTGTAACTTTCGATACTTCAAGATATAATTCATTATTTGGACATTTAACTTTTAAAAACGGTATTGTAAATATTTCACCGATAAAATCACAAGGAAAAGTTATGTCTATGTATATTGCAGGGAATCTTGGTTTATTAGATAACAGAGCGGATATGAAGGTGAGGGTAAAATTGGCATCTGCTTTTGCAGATAAATTAGGACCTTTAGCAAGTATCAATCCTATAAATATTGTAAAAAGTACTCCGGGGTTGAATGTTGCTATGGTAAAAATGTTTGCATTGTTTTGTGAAGAAGTTTCGCAAAATGAAATAAATGCGATTCCTGAACTTGGTGAGGGTAAATCAGATGATAATGCTACAAAAATACAAATTAAGCTTCGCGGAGATACGAGAAAACCGTTAAAAATGATAAAATCATTTAAGTGGCTTGCTCTTGATTCAGATATTCAAGCAGCAAAAGATTTTGTAGACACTATTCCGACACCGGAAGCAGGAGAAGAAAATTTATCTGTCGAAGAGCTTATACAATTGCGTCAGCAGCAAGCTCAACAAAAGGCTGAAGAACAAGAAAGGGCAAGATTGGAAGCAGAAGCTAAAAAACCGCTTAATAGGATTAAAAATTTAATAAAGAGAAATAAAAATGAAAATATTAACTAAAATTATATTATCAATTTTGATATTGGGATTAATATTACTTGGGTTGTGTTATGGTACTTTTTTGTATGTTCTTCCTAATATTGTAAATTCGCAAAGTGTTCAATGTAAATATCAGGAAATTTTGAAAGAAAAAGTTGGCATATCGTTGCTTCTTCAAGATTTTTATGTAAAAACATATCCGAATTTATCGTTTGATATTAAAGCAAAAAGTATTTTTGCTTTAGACAATGATAATAATAAGCTTGTTGATATTAGAAATATTAAATATAATTCAAATATCCTTAACTTAAAAAATAGTGAATTAAATGCAGATAAAATTTTTGTAGATGCTTCAAAATTTAAAAAAGATTCATCTAAAAAGCCCATCAAAAAGGAGTTTAACTTAACATATTATCCAAAAACGAATATAAAAGAAGTATCTGTTTATATTAATAAATCAATACAAATAGAAGCAAAAAATATTCTATCGTCAAAAGTTGATAATCAGGTAGAAACAACGCTACTTGTTCAGATTTATACTCCATATATGAAAACACCGATTGTCATAGGGCAAGAGGGTAAGATAATTTATAATAAAAACATTTCACTTGATGGAGTGTCTGTACAGGTTGAAAATGCAAAATTCTTGGTTTCAGGGGATAAAGATAAAATATCTTTTAAAGGTAAGAGTGTACCTGTGCGCGAATTGGAAAAGAATTTTTTAAATTTTTATAAAAAAACACACCCGAATAAAAGAAATTTTTTAGAAAATTTTGATAATTTTTCCGGTACCTTAGATGTAAATCTTGATTATTCAAAATCCGGTTTTAATGGCGAATGTAAGGCAAATAATTTGTCTGCGGATTTTTGGACAAGAAAGATAAATGTCACTCTCCCAAGTGCGGTATTTTATTTTAAAGATAGAGAAGTTAAAGCTCAAACAAGCGGAACATTTGGTTATGAGCCGGTTACTACAGATTTTTATTTAAATGGTATTGCAACAAAGAACTTGCACATCGAAGGGAATATTTATTCCAAGTTTACAAATAAAATTGTGAAAAGATATTTCCCTGAAGCTGCAGTTCAAGGTGTGACTGTTCCAAAAGTCAGATATGTTTTAAATAATCAAGCTGTAGATGTTTATTACGATTTGAAAATTCCAAAAGGAAATAATATTTTATCTGATTATGGAAATTTAGATAATGTTGATAAAAATCGACAAGTAACTTTGCATACTTATAAAAATGGCGAAACAATTTATCTGAAAAATTATGAATATTTAATTGATAATAATAAAATTATATATGGTGATGGCGTATTTGAAAAGGAAAACGGTAAATATAAATTATCCAAAATATCTGCTAAAACAAACGGACAAATAAAGATTGCCGTTATAAAATCATTTTTGCGCAATTACATTAATGACGGAGCGTTTGATGCGGATGTAAAATATGATTTAAAAACAGATATTGCTTCGGGTATGGTAAATCTTTATGATATCAAGCATTCGGGATTTCTTTATTTGAAAAAAACATCAATTGGGGTTGAAAAAAATGTTTTGAAGATGAATTCCCAGGGGTCATTTTATAATTCTCCGATTAGCATATCTCTTGAGGCGGATAATAATTTTGATTCAGGATTTCTTATTCATAATATAGATATATATTTAAAGAGATTTGAATTGCATAAGGGGCGTCTAGATTTAGGTGCGCAGAATTCTGATTCTAATAAAAAGAATTTCCAAACAACTGATTTTAATATAGAAGTTAAAAAAGGACAATTGATTGTTGATGAATTGTATCATGATCAATTTACTGTTGAAAATATAAAGGTTCTTGGAAGTTTAAATAAGAATATTGTTAATTTTGTAATACCTCGAGCAGATTATTCAAAGGGTATAGTTTCTGCTAAAGGAACTTATGATGTAAAAAATCACGATTCTGATATACGTGCGTATGCTTCTGATATTGATTCAAATGCTGCAGCAACAAGATTTTTTAAATTGAAAGATCAAATTGAAGGAACTGCTTATGCAACTGCACATTTAATTACAAAAAACAGACTTAATAAGATTAAGGCAGATGTTAATTTTGCGGTTGATAAAGGCTTTTTGCCTAAGTTAGGGTCAAGAGAATTTATTATTTCAAGAACAGAGAAAAATAAGCAAGAAAAAATTGTCTTTACTCTTAGTAAAATCACAAATATTGATTTTTCAAAACCTGTTAAATTGTATTCGAATTTGTATGGATTTTTTGCTTTAGACAACAATAACGTTAAAAATGTCAAAATATTTGCTCAGAATGATATTGTAGGGTTGTTTATTGAAGGGGATTACAATATTGATTCAGGATATGGTGATTTAACTATGTGGGGCAGACATAATAAAACTGCGATAAAGAAAATCCGAATTTTAAAGATACCTATAAATTGGATTTATAATATTATTTTTAGTCCTGAATATGCGATTGGGCAATATAAAAATAAAATAGATCAAATTCCTGAAATTAAGGCTGATAAACATGATACTGTTTCAACATTCAGGGTGCATGTTAGCGGTCAATTAAATTCGGATAATAAAGTAAAAGTTGAATTAAAAGATTTAAGATAGCTTTAGATTTCATTATCTAAAAGAAGTGCCGGTGCCGGAATTGGATTTTCAAAAAAATCTTCTTCTTGGGAATTTTTAGCCATTTCTAAATCTTTTTGAGCTAAATTATATTGTTCTAACTTTTTATAAACTTGAGCACGCTCAAAATATAATCTGTTTTTTAAAAGATAAATTTTATCTTCGTCAGATTTTATGAGCAAAGTGTTATAAATATTAAGAGCATCTTTATATTTGCCGATATTGTATAAAAACTGAGCTTTGTCCCATATAAATGAATCCTTGACGAAATCATCTTTAGAATGCTCGATTTCATAATCAAAGTCGTTTAATGCTCCGTTATAGTCTTTAAGATAATATTTTACATAAATTTTATTATCAAAATCTATGATTTTATAATCATCTGTTTCCAGATTATATGCTCTGTTAAAATCGGCAATAGCCCCTTCGTAATCTTGTGTTTGAAATTTTGCATATCCTCTGATGGAATACCATTTAGAATAGGGGAATATTTTTGCACCTATAGAGGTTATTTTTATTGCTTTAGTATAATCTTGCTGTTTAATTGCTTCAATAGCTTTATTAAAAGGGGAATAAATACCGATTGCAACGATTATTATAATAATAATTGCGATAATTTGTGCGACGATAGGATGAATTCTGATTTTTATTTTTTCCATATTCTTCCTTATTTGTATAAAATAAAAGACAAGAACTTAAAAACTCTTGTCTTTTATGGAGCGGGAGACGAGGCTCGAACTCGCGACATCCTCCTTGGCAAGGAGGCATT
>CAYVSD010000024.1:0-26183 GCA_964453315.1 uncultured Muribaculaceae bacterium
GCCCTTCTTTTAGCACCCCCTACCCCTGCTAACGCAGGTACCCTCTCACAAAACAATTCACTGGATTGTTTTGTTCGGCAGAGTCCCCTCAAGGGGGCAGATAATACTAAAGCTCTGCTTAGGTTGGTAAAACTTTGTTTTTCGTGTTTCATAATATCCTCCGTTTTTTCCTCTAAAAATACGTTTTTCATTCTTAACTCCTATTCCATAGTTATATATTTTTATACCTCTAATCATGATTATAACATGTTTTTCAGTATATTTCAACTATGGGATAGTTTAAAATTTTTTGTTGATTTTTATAAGATTTTTTTATGGGTAAACGAGTTTATAAATACGATAAAGTGCTATGCCGAAAATTCGGACGAAAAATTACCGCCCTTCGACTTGAAAAAAACTTTACCCAAGAAGAATTAGCGTTTAGAACAAATATTTCACCAAGTTATATGAGCGCAATTGAACGAGGCATTACGGATACAACTATCTCTACCGCAAAACGCCTCGCAAAAGCACTCGAAACTGAAATTTCTAATCTCTTTATTTATTAAACCAATGACAATTCGCTCTTTAATGCCGCTACCGTACTGTTAAGCGATTCTTTGTCAAAAATATTATACGTCGTTACCTCAGAATTTATCTTCCTGTTTAATCCCGCCAAAACTTTTCCCGGACCGATTTCAACAAACGTATCAACTCCATTCTCTATCATATTTTCAATAGTCTGTGTCCAATGAACCGATGAACATATCTGTCTCGGCATCTTATTTTTAAAATCATTAACCGAAATCGTCGCAGCAGCATCAACATTCGTCACAACAGGAACCGATGCACAAGTAATGTCCAAATCCCCAACAAAAGACGCAAATTCCCTACTTGCACCCTCCAAAAACTTAGAATGAAATGCTCCTGATACCGCCAAAGGAACAACTCTTTTTGCGCCTGCTTCAATTAATAATTCGCCCGCCTTCTTAACAGCACCCTCATCCCCCGTCAAAACTACCTGCACAGGAGAATTGTAATTTGCTACATCTACATAACCAACTTTTGAAGCCTCCCCAAGCGCTTTTTCAACACTTCCTGCAGGTGCATTTAAAACAGCCGCCATTGTACCGCCCTGAACTTTTCCCATAAGTTCAGCCCTTTTTTGAATTGCTTTTAACGTAGTTTCCAAATCCATAACCCCCGAAGCATACATCGCACAATATTCTCCCAAGCTGTGACCCGCCGTATACGCAGGAATGATATTTAATTGAGATTTGAAAGCCTCCAACGCCGCAATAGACATCGTAACTATACACGGCTGAGTATTTATTGTCTGCTTTAAATCTTCCTCAGGACCCTCAAAACAAAGCGCCGTGATACTCTTACCCAAAACTCTGTCCGCCGTATCAAAAACCCTCTTTGCAAATTCACAATTGTCATATAAATCTTTTCCCATACCTACAGCTTGCGCGCCCTGACCGGGAAAAATAAAAGCAATCTTTTTAACCATATCCGTCATATCCCCTTACTATTCTTAATTACTTCCGCATTATACAATAAAAAAATCTTTTTGCAAAAATGCGTAATGCTTTTTAAATTTTTTTAATTTCATTTAAGCTTTTATTTCAGGATTTAATGTTTTTTTTACCAAATACCCCGGGAATACCAACGAACTCATAAAATCCGTGTTTGTTTAATAATTTGTCAATCTTACCCTTTTCTACATCATAATCCCCTATTATAACGTAAGACGTATTATCAAAATGATTTTCAAGTTTCTCAGCTAATAATTCCTGTCTTTCTCTAGGCAAATACGGCCAAAAATTACGACAAAATAATATAGTATTACTTCTTGGCATTTTTACTATATCTTCAAAAATATCACCTTGAGAAAATTTTACATTATCAATTAATATCTTTTTAGGATGAACAGCTAAATCATGATTTTTATCTTTTGAAGGTAAAAGCTCAAAATATTTATCATAATCAAAAGAAGTTTGTGATTTTATCCTATAAAAATCATCATTATTTATATCTATTTGTCCCCTTTTTGCAAGCTCTATATTACTTGGCGTCAAATCTTTTGCTATTACAGGAAAAAACTTCTTCGCTTCGTTTGGATGTCTCTGTAACATTTGAACTATAAATGAATAAGCTTCCATACCGTTTGAACATGCATGATCATATACATGAACCTTCGGAATATCCTTATATATATGACACAGCAAAGATGTCAACCCGTCCCAATTTAAATCCGGCCTGAAAAAATATGTTGTCGTATTATATAAAAACTTACCGGATTTGTTATATATTGCACGCTGATTTGCCTGAAAAGCATAATTATATCTGTTATTATTATTGATTGGCGTAATATACATTTATCAATAATAACAAATCTAAAAATAAAATTTGCTAAACTAATATCACTATCCACGACTCTTACTTTTTTTAAATAAAAAAAGCAACGGAATAAGTGCAAAACATAACAATCCGAAAATTCTGAATGAATCCATAAATGCCCATAATGTCGATTGTTTTATCATCGTTCCATACAATGAATAATTTGCCATGTGTCTCGCAACTTCCGGACTTGTATATTGCATTAAAGCCGATGTTATCGCCTGCACTCTTTCAACAAAAATCGAATTTAATTCACTCAATTTCCCAACCATCATAAATTGATGCACTTGAGCAAATCTTGTTAAAAATGTTGCAACTAATGATGTTCCTATCGCACCGCCAATGTTTTTAAACAAATTTTGCAGCCCGCTGGCATTTGTCATTTGTTCATTTGAAAGTGTTTCTAATGAAAGATTGATAATAGGAATCATCGCAAGCCCTAAACCAAAACCCATTAAGCAGTTCGGTATCATAATATTCATTTGCGCTATTTGCAAATTTAAAAATCCAAATATTGTTCCTGCCGCACCAATACAAATTAAACCGGCCGCACAAAGTTTTCTTTTATCAACTCTATCTGCAATAAACGCACAAATAATCGTTGCTGTTAAACTTCCTATTCCGCGAGGCATCATGGAAAGTCCGCTTAAATAAGCAGTATAACCCATCATACTCTGTAAAAATTGAGGCAATATAGCAATTGATGCGTACAAAACAGCCTGCATTATAACTTGAATAAACGTACCTATAACAAATTCTTTATTTCTAAATACACTTAAATCGACAAGTGTTTCTTTCCTTACAACTTGAGATATGAAAAAACAAATTCCGGAAAGACAAGAAACCGTGAAAATCCATCTTATCCAAGTTGCATTAAACCAATCCGCATTATTTCCCTTATCAAAAAATACTTGTAAGCATAAAAGCCAAAGAATTAGAAAGAAAAATCCCAAACCGTCAAGTTTGACATTTTTTTGCCGTCTTGCATAAGGGGGGTTAAACAGAAAATTTTTAGCCATTATTGCAGCCATACAACCCAATGGAACATTTATAAAGAAAATCCACGGCCAAGTCCAGTTATCCGTAATCCAACCACCGAGAACAGGCCCGATAATCGGAGCAATAATTACTCCCATACCAAAAATAGACATTGCTGTTCCGCGTTTTTCTTTAGGAAAACTCTCCATCATTATCGCCTGTGAAAGAGGAACAATTCCGCCGCCACCTGCACCTTGAAGTATTCTAAATATTACCATTTGCCCAAGAGACTTTGCCATACCGCAAAGTAATGATGCCAGAGCAAAAATTAAAATACTTATTATATAAAAATTCTTTCGTCCGAGAAGCTTACTAAAAAAACTTACTGAAGGAATAATTACACCGCTGGCAATCAAATAACTTGTTAAAATCCAAATACTTTCATCACGTGTGGCAGAAAAACTACCCGCCATGTGCGGCAATGCAACGTTAGCAATTGTTCCGTCCATAACATAGACAAAAACAGCTAATAATACCGGCGCACACGCAAGCCAAGGATTCTCAGGTAAATATTGATTTTCATCTTCAAGTGTTGTTGTTTGACTCGACATTTCTTACTTAACTTTAACTTTTGGTACTACTGACATCCCAGGTACAATATTAAATTGTTCAGGATCAATTTCTTCCGTAAAAATAATTTTAACAGGTATTCTTTGTACAATTTTTACGAAAGAACCTACTGCGTTTTCTGGCGGAAATAAACTTGACTTTGCACCTGAAGCTCTTTGAATGCTGTCAATTTCACCTTTAAAAATTTTATTAGGATATGTATCTACTTTGATATCAACTTTTTGACCTTTGTGCATATATCTAAGTTGATTTTCTTTAAAATTCGCTACAACCCAAACTTTGTCAGGAACAAGAGTAAATAAAGGAGTACCAACATTTACGTACATACCTTTTTCAACTCTTCTGGATGTAACAGTACCCGATTGTGGTGCGTAAATTTTTGTATAAGACAAATCTAATGCAGCCTTATCCTTTGCAGCTTTTGCTGTTAATAAATTTGCATCTGCTACGGTTTTGCCGTTACTGTCAGATAATAAAGCTTGTTGTGCTTGAGTTAAACCTGCTTTTGCACTGTCATATTTAACCTGAGCAGAATCAAGCGTTTGTTTTGATACTGCGCCTTGCTCATACAAATTTTTATATCTTTCTAAATCTTTCTCTGCCAATGCAATATTAGATTTTGACGCAGCTAAATTAGCTTTAGCATTTGCCTGATCAATTTTAATTTTTTCATAAGTTGCATCAGCTTGTGCCAATTTTACTTTATAATCTGCGTCGTCAATAATTGCTACAAGATCTCCTGCTTTTACATATTGGTTATCTGTAATATAAATTTCTTGAATTTGACCTGAAACTTTTGGGGCAACATTCACTGTTGTTGTTTCAACATAAGCATCATCTGTTGATTCATACTGCATTTCTTTATATAAATAACAACCTGCCAAAACAAGAACTATCACTATAAAAATTGCAGCAAAAGTTCGTTTTATACCCTTTGGTTTGTTTTCTTGAGTTTGTTCAATAACTTGTTCTTCTTGATTTTGTTCTGTCATGTTTTTTAACCTCTATATATATTCTTTATTGCATTTATAACAAACTCATGCTAACATGTTGATATTCAAAAAGCAAGTTTAAAGGATATAAAACATTGAAAAAGACTATTATTACACTGCTATTAGCAAGTTTTATACTAACCGATATTACTCCGGCTATAGCTATCGGAACAAAGAAAAAAAGTGAAACTAAAAAAATTTCTATATCAAAAACTCATAAACAGAGAAAGAAAAGTGATGCATTCAAATATGAATACATAAATTATGCTTGGTGGGATAATTTTAATGACAGTATTTTAACAGGTTATATAGATAAAGCCATTAAAAACAATTACAGCTTAAAAATGGCAACTATTGCCGTTGATGAATATTATCAAGCTATCAAATTACAATTTGCAAACGAACTTCCGCAAGCAGGTGTCGCTTTTGCTCCTGCATATACCAAAATGCCCGGCAGAGAAAGTGCAGATTGGTCATTTGCAACTCCTGCCATTGTAAATTATGAAGCAGATATTTTCTTAAAAAATCACGACAAAACAAAAGCCGTAAAAAAAGAATATGAACAATCACTACAAGATGAAAGAGCCGCTTATATCTCTATTGCTTCTGCAGTTGGAACATCATATTTGAACATTGTCAAATTGGACAAAATGATAGATTTACAAGAAGAAATTGTACAAGATCGCAAAGAAATTTACGAACTTATGCTTGCCCGCAACAAAGAAGGTCTGACTTCTACAGCTGACACAGTAAAAGCTAATAAATCTTACATTGCGGGAATGACAACTTTAACCGAATATAAAAAACAAAGAAAGATTTTATTAAATCAATTGTGCGTTCTTATCGGTGAAAATCCTAATAATTCAGAATCTTTGTCAAGAATTAATTATGATGAACTGAACTTTGCAGGCACAATTCCGACAGAAATATCATCAGAAATTATTGAACAACGTCCTGACTACATTAAAGCAGAAAAAAAGATTGAAAAAGCAGGAATAGATGTTCGTGTAGCAAAAAAAGAATTTTTACCGTCTATCAATATTACAGGCTTGGCTCTATTTTTCAGCGGCCAATTCGGAAGCCTTTGGACTACAAAAAATGCTCTTACCGCTTTAGCTGCGGGGGCTACATTACCTATATTTACCGGCGGCAGCAGAATTGCTAATTTAAGACTTAAAAAAGATGAATACGAAAGAGTTTTAAATAATTATTATCAAACAAATTTAACTGCTATCCAAGAAGTTAATAATGCATTGATAACTATCAATCACGACGATAAAAAATATAATGATACTAAAACACAAGCGCAACTTGAAAGACAAGATTACGGATTTAATGAAGCAAAATATAACCAAGGAACCGTATCAAAGCTTGACCTTATACAAATGAAAGAAAATGTATTGTCAACCGATAAACTTGTTGCAGATCAAAAAATCAATTGCCTTGTGGATTATATAGGACTATACAAAGCTGTAGGAAGCCAATTATAAGTCTATAACAAATAAATATTAAAAACATGAGAATTGAACGCGCTAGACTAAATATCTCGCAGCTTAAACTCTCAGTTATGGCTGATGTTTCTTTAGACTCAATAAATTTGATTGAACGCGCAGTCGGAAATCCGCGTCTTAGCACAATTATTTCCATAGCAAAAGCTCTAAAAATAGACCTTAATACCCTTTTAAAAATATAATTTTATTTATATCTGTTAAAACATGTTAAAATTTTTTCTCATATACTAGTAAACTTTATAAAAATATTTTATACTATAATTGTAGTAATAAATTTTGTAAGTGTGGTTTAGGTAAATTCCCGTCTGTTTAATGTATTGCAATAATTGCAATCTTTGATAGAATTGTTGAGGAATGTAAAAATTCTCTCAATTTAAGCAAAAAAAAATCATCACAATATTTATTGTCAGAAACAGTAGGTAGAAAGTATTGGAAAAGTTAACAAAAAAGCAATCTAATAAAGGGGTTAAGCCTGAAAAAAGTTTAAGCTCCAATCCTATTGAAAAAGTCAAAAGTCCGATTGACGGCGCTTCTATGATTTCAATTTCGCCTGCTCAAAAAAAACCTTACAGAAAAAAAACATCTGAAACCGCTGCTCCTCCTATGAGCCGCAATCCTTTCGGAGATGAGCCAAACTTAGACAGTATTGTTGAAACAATTAACAATTTCAACAGTATCAGAACAAAAGCAAAATCTGCCGTCAGAAGCGTTGAACAACCGATTGTTTCCAACATAAACTATTCTGACATTATGAAAAGTGTTTTAGATGCTTTTCAATACAGCAGAAATATTTTAGATTTATTTGCAAAATTAAACATAATTTTTACCGAAAAAATGAAATGGAGCTTTATCGGTTTCGGTTTATTCCATGAAAAATCAAAATGTTTGAATTTGAAATTATACAGCAAAGCCGGAAATTCTTATTCTTCAAAAGTTTTCATGTCTGATGAAGAAAATCCGATTATAAAATGCTTTAATTCAAAAACTATCATAAATAAAGATGATATCAATTATCTGAATATCCCGTACTTAATGAAAACCGGTTCTGTTGTTGTACCAATGCTATCAGTTAACAAATGTGTTGGTGTTATGCTTATCGGACAATGCATTTCGGCATTAAATACAAACTTAATATCATTTATTGCAAATTATATGGGAATGTTTTTACACAATTTCCAACTTCAAGAACAAACTAACAAATACGCAAATACTGATAATTTAACCTCATTATACAATCACAGAGGTTTCCAAGAAATTCTTGCAATAGAACTTGAAAAAGCTAAAGAACAAAATACACCTCTTTCTGTCGTTATGTTTGACGTTAATAATTTAACCAAAATTAACAGAGAACTCGGACACGCAAAAGGGGACGAAGTAATAAAAATTATTGCTGATAAAGTAAAACAAAATATTAAAAATACGGATTCTGCAGGCCGTTACGGCGGGGATGAAATTGCCGTAATTATGCCTGACACAGACACTCGTGATGCCAAATATATGGCAGAATATATTACATATACACTTTCTTGTTGTTATGTAGACGATGTCGGACCTGTAAAAGTTTCTGTAGGTATTGCAACATATCCTGAAAGTGCGCAAGATCAAGAAAAACTTTTACTTCTTGCTGAACAAGCAATGTTTATCTCGCAAGCAAAAGGTTACAAAGAAGGCATGTCAGCAATTATTAGCTCTCAAGATTTTAACTTCTGGGACGATATTGCAGTAAATTCTTTTGCCGAAATCCTTGCAAAACGTCACTTTGAAAACGGAATAAACTTTGAAGAAGAATTAATCAAAAAATTAAACAACAATACTGATGTTATAAACCACAACAACTTAATGGAAGTTGTAACATCACTTGCGAGTGCAATTGATGCGAAAGATACATATACAAAAGGTCATTCGACTTCAGTTTCGAGATACTCGGAAGCTCTTGCAAGAGCTATCAATTTACCTGAACATCAAGTTGAACATATTAAAATTGGCGCGATGCTTCATGATGTAGGCAAAATCGGTATTCCTGAAAACGTTTTAAGAAAACCGGGTAAATTGACTGACGAAGAATGGCAAATTATGAAACAACACCCGACAATCGGTGTTGACAAAGTTCTTGCGCCAAATGAAATGTTGAGAGAATTTATACCTATTGTTAAATATCACCACGAAAGATTAGACGGAAAAGGTTATCCTGAAGGTTTAAAAGGAGATGATATTCCGTTTGAAGCTCGAATTGTATCTGTTGCAGATGCTTATCACGCATTAGTTAGTGACAGACCTTACAGAAAAGGTATGCCTATAGAAAAAGCTTGTTCAATCTTACAAGAAGGCGCCGGAATTCAATGGGATAGCGATTTGGTTCGTGCATTCATCGCAATCGCTCCGTCTTTGACAACAAGCGTGTAAGTTATTTATATAAATGCTCAAAAGATATATTTAAACCATTCATTATTGCAAGTAGTGTTGTAAATCTTATATCAATCTCACCATTTTCTATCTTGCTTAAATGCTGCATTTGTATATTAGCAATTTCAGCTAATTTTTCTTGAGAATAATGCAATCTGTTACGTTCTGCTCTTATATTATTTCCTAATTTTACCAAATCAGAATTTATACGATGCAATAGAAAATTTTAATGTTTGGTATAAATAATGCGCGGAAATTATCCGCGCATATTTTCCCTCTACTTTTTCCCTCTACACTTTTAATTTGTCACATTCGGACTTTTATATTCAATGCCCATTTCTTTTAATGTTTTAATGAAATTCTGAGCACAAATTCTTTGAGCTTCCGGAGGCACAATTCTTAAAATTTCTACTGTTTTTGATATTACAGGGTCCTTATCATACCAACGATTATTTGCATTTACTGGTTTTACCATTGCATAAAACTTATCAATCGTTTCTTTAGAAACCTTTTCTTCTATTTTTTGCAAAAATATTTCTGCCTGCGCTTTCAATTCTGTTTGATAATTGCGCAAAAGCTCTATAACTTCTAATAATAACGGGTCATGATCATACCAGCGTTTATAAGTAGGACTCATTGTGTGTTCCCTCCGTTAAGTTTGTTGGGGAAGTTTCTTCTTTTCTTTCAATCTTCCCGCCTAACAATCTTAACTTAGTTTCAAAATTTTCGTATCCTCTATCTATATGATGTAATTTTTCAACAACAGAATCACCTTCTGCCATTAACGCTGCCACAACTAAAGAAGCTCCTGCTCTTAAATCACTCGCTGTTAATGTCGTACCTGATAATTTTTTCACACCTTTTATAATCGCATGATTTCTGTCTTGATGAATATCAGCACCCATTCTGTTTAAATCAGGAACCTGCATAAATCTGTTTTCGTAAAGACTTTCTGTAATTATACCCACACCATTGGCGGTTGTTAACAACGTCATCGCCATAGATTGTAAATCTGTAGGAAATCCCGGATACGGCTGAGTTATAAAATTGATAGAATTTAATCTATTTTTACAGCTGACTTCCATTGATGTAGGATCTAAAAGTTTAATATTTGCACCCATTTTTAACAATTTATCAGTGAAAAATGTCAGATGCGCAGGATAAATATCTTTTATAATACCCTTACCGCGGGTTGCAATAATTGCTGTCATATAAGTTCCCGCTTCAATTCTGTCAGGAATAGTTGTATATTCTATCGGATGCAAATCTTCATGTTTTACACCGTTTATAATTATTTCTGATGTTCCGGCACCATTAATATCAGCACCCATTGTGTTTAAGAAATTAGCTAAATCAACGATTTCCGGTTCTTGCGCAGCATTCTGTATACGCGTAGAACCCTCTGCCAAAACCGCCGCAAGCATTATATTTTCTGTTGCACCAACTGACGGAATATCTAAATAAATATCAGCACCTGTTAACTTACTTGCCTTTGCTATGACATAACCGTTTTCAATTTTAATTTTTGCGCCAAGTGTTTCAAAGCCTTTTATATGGAAATCAACACGTCTTTCACCAATTGCACAACCGCCCGGTAAAGCAACTTTTGCCTCTTTACAACGAGAAATTAAAGCTCCCAAAACAACAAAAGATGCTCTCATTTTGCTTACAAGTTCATAAGTTGCTGTAATACTTGTTAAATTTGAAGCATCAATGGTTACAGCTTTTTCTTCTTTATTATAATCAATCTTAGCACCCAATTGCTCAATTACTTTGAGCATAATATCAACATCTGTCAAATCAGGTACATTATATATTTTAGTAGAACCTTTAACCAATAACGCAGCTGCCATTAATTTTAAAACAGAGTTTTTTGCTCCGCCAATTGAAACTTCACCACGTAAAGGTGTTCCGCCTTTTATATAAAATCTTTCAGTCAATTTTGCCTCCCCAAAAAGGGTAATTTCCATACTTACAATTATATAATAATACAATCAGAACGCTTTATTGTAAATAATTTACGATTTGTAAAGTTGAGAATTGAATGATAAGACAAGTATACCCCCTATTCCACTATTATTTTTAAAAATTTAAAAAAGCATTATGAATCATATTATTAGAAATCATAATGCTTTTTGAATTTTTTTAATTTTATTTATTATTTAAAATAATTATGAACAGCGTTTAAATTAGTTTTAACTCTTTTTGCAACTACTTCGCCAGCTTTTAATGCCGGAGAATTTATGCAAATACCATAAATATCTTTTAAATTATCTGCTGTTCTATCAATCAATTCATTGGTAACTGCTTTTGCGGCATTACGCAAGCTGCCATCTTTTTCATAAGATTGTTTTGCAACCGGAATAAGACCAACCATGCCTGTCGAACGCTTAAAAATTCTTCCTGCTGCTTGATAATTCTCTTTAAGTGCAGTTTTAAATGCTGAACTCATTTCGGCACCAAATTCTGCCATTGATGATACTTTAATTTCTCCAATATTAGCCATTTTAATTCCTCCAGTTAATGTTAATCCCCGTAATTAATTTATTTTCGCGATATAAATCCCTTACATTTACATGAAAAAATTTTGGAGAAAAAAAATTGACATTATGCCACCACATCATATCATATCATATCATATATAGGATTATAACTGGGTTTGAGCCTATTTTAAATTAAACTTTACATTTTGTTACATTAGAATATATTACGTTTTCACTTTATATCTTTTTAGAATTGATACTGTCAAGTCTTCTTTTTAAATTACGAATTAAATTATATTGATTTAAATAAATAACGTTTAATATTAATTTTTGTAACAAACTCACTTCTTATTCTAAAGTTTTATACTCAACCTGTCGATAACATATTTGTCAAAAGGTAACAATTTTTAAGGAGTGTAGTAAAAATGTCTGACAAAAAAATTATGAACGAAGAAGATTTAATGATAGATTTCGCTGAAATGACCAGTTTCGATTTCGGCAGTCTGTCAAATGAAGAAATGGATACGTTAAACAGAATTACCAACCATGAATATGCAAAAAAACCTTATGCATTTAAATATGGTAATTTCAAAATAACAGATCTTTTCCACGAATTTATGACAAAAGGCGAATAGCTGAAGATTTTGGAGATATGTGATGGACAACGAAAAAAAATTATTTGAAAACGGATGTTTTCTGCCAACCTGGCAGGAAGATGTCGAAAAAGAAGAAATGCCGATATCTCAAGTGTATATTACACGTAATAAAGATTTGGCAACGTTATTAAACGAACTTGGCGACATTAAAAAACACATCGAGGATGTTCGAGAAAGAGAGTGGAATTTAGCAAAAAAACTACATTTCCACAACAATGATTTCGTTAAAGAATAACGACTACCAGACACTACTACTTTACACACACAAATTTTATAAGCCGCGAATATATTTCAATTTGCGGCTTTTTGTTGTGTAATCTACCAGGAGCCTCCGCCCCCTCCTCCTCCGCCGCCGCCGGAAAATCCGCCGCCGCCAGATGAACTGCTGCTAATTCCCCCATTTGTAACAGACGGAATTGATACCGATTGCATTTTTTCCGAAAAATCATTGAATGAACGATATGTAAAACGATTTCCGCTATACCATTGGGGAGTAATATTCATTATTGTTTCAAATTGATTTATCCATTTATCTGAAACTCCCAAAATATATGCCGCCGACAATACACTATAAAAATATTGTGGATCTTTTTCTACAAGTTGAATTAATCTGTTTTTTTCTGAAACTTCAATAAAATGTTTCAATCCCAAAATATTATTATAAATTCTTTGCCCAACTTGACTGCGTTTTGGTAATTGATATGTACAAACTCCCGCAATTATTAAACCTATAATACCGATTATTATTGCAGGAACGGTATCTGAATTATATTGACAACTTGAAATTAATATCATTAAAGGCATACCACCAAAACCCAATGCCCAAATTATTGTAAATATACCCCCACTTGCCCAAAAACCGTTTTTTAAATTTGCCAAAGATGAAACAAGAACGCTTATTGCTATTAATGGAAATAATAACAACATAAAATTCTCTGTTATTGAAAATAAATTATAATTAAAAATTGTATATACCGTTAAAAATAACAATCCCGCCAAACATAAAAACATTATTGAACGCAAACCAAAACCTATAGAAGCTTCTTCAAAAATTTTATTACGTTTTTTATTAACATTATCTATAATTTCTTGACATTCTTTATAAAATGAATTCGATATTGTTAAATCACTGCTTGAAACTTTGTCTCCACCATCTTCAAATAAAGCATTTAAAAAATCTTTTTCACTTTTATTTACACCGTCATAAACGTGTGACTTATAAAGTTCAAATCTCGTACCTTCATTTTCAATTTTAATATAACCTTTTTGTGCAAGTTCAATTAATAACGCCACAAGCCCTTTTGTAGAAGCTTTACCTTTATATGCCATTTCTAATTCTATCGCATTCAAGCCTTTTGGAGGATAAAAATTCACTACCGGTATTGCTGTATTGTCTTTTCCAAACATAAACCAAGTCATAAAAGCTATAAACGTTAGTATTAACATAAAAGAAATAACATAATATTTTGTATAATTTACATACTTATGAAAATAGCCTGACGGCACTTCTATACGTACTGTTATACCTTCGTAAGGAGATAATTCTTGCTCTGTTGCGCCCATTATTATATTTGAATTAACACTAAACCATGCACCACCGTTAAATCCTTTTGTTCCGTATTTTCCGATAGAAATTCCAACTTTTTCTTTATCGACATCTTGAGGCATTGTTATTCTGTAACTTGCTTTTTTAATTGGAACTCTCCAATCTGTACCAATAATGTTGTGATAAAATTCATTTTTATTATCGTGATAATTGTATTTATAACTGATTGTATAATGGTGAGGTCCTGAAATATATCTATTCGCATCCCCTATTTTCAAATTGATATTCGACGGACTATATGTTGGTGAATAATTTTCTGACACGCTAATATCAGAAATTGAAGCATTTTTAAAAGGAATTTCTCTATAAATTCCATGTGAAGGCACAGTAAAATTAACGTCAATATTTTCTGTTATGCTGACAGATTTATTTTTATCAACATTCATATTTACATCATAATTTTCAATATAAAAATTTTCTGCCCAAACAGGATTTACGAGAATTAACCACGCAAATGCCACAAAAATAAATGTTATAATCTTTTTCATTTTAAAATTTTACCTGTACATTTTCTCTTTCAGTTTCAGAAATTTCATACAACTTAAATTGTTGAAAACTAAATATTGCACAAATTATATTGGAAGGGAAAACTTCTAAAAATGTATTATATTCTCTCGCTGTTCCGTTATAATATTTTCTTGAATTTGCAATATCGTTTTCAATAGCAGATAAATCACTCATTAATTGTGAAAAATTTTGATTTGCTTTCAAATCCGGATAATTTTCTGCAACCGCAAGAATTTTTGGTAATGCAACTCCTAATTGCATATTTGCCTCTAATTTTTCATTTTCACTCATTGAACCGTAATTTTTTGTTCTTAAATTCGTTACTTCTTCAAGAACTCCTTTTTCGTGAGCGGCATAACCCTTTACTGTTTCAACAAGATTTGGTATCAAATCCCAACGTTTTTTCATATATACGTCCATTGTTGAAAATGCTTCACGAACATAATTTCTAAGTTTTACACCTTTATTATATGTACTTACTATATAAGCAAGTATCGCAATTGTTATTACAATAATTAATGTTAAATTCATCTTTTTCCTCCTGTTTTTTTTTAATATAACATTTTTTTTATTTTTATACAAATCATTTAATTTGATTTAAATAATTTAAAATATAATTAATTTTATTTAAATTACTCGGTGTATATAATTTATTACCAACAAGCCATTTTGGATCTAATACTGTTATATTTTCAAATTTTTTAATCCATTTATCTGAAACATCTAAAATATATGCGTAAGGTAAGATATCATAAAAATAATTCGGATTATCTTTAACAAGCATTTCTAATTCATGTTTTTTAGCAACTTCTATAAAATGCTTTAATCCTAATAATGCACCCAATAATTTCAATCCGTTATTATTTCGTTTTGGTAAATTATATGTACAAATTGAAGATATTATTGTACATATAAAACCTAAAATTATACCATTTATATCCGGATGTTTAAAACCAAACCAAAATACTACCGTTATTCCTATTATCCCTAATAATAATATCAACATTATTGATTGCAAAACTATGTTTATGCTGTTTATATAAAAAATTAAATGTTTTTTACTATTTAAATCTTTTATAATATTTTGAACAGTATCATAAAATATATAAGAAGACCTTACATCTTCTTTTGTAACGAAAGAATAATTAAAAGGATTTAGTGCTTTTAAAATTGCTTTTTCTATTGGATTTCCAACAAGAAAAGGCTCTTTTAAGCGAACAATAGAATAACTTTCACCTTCTTCTTTTATATCTATATAACCTTTTGAAGCAAGATATATTATCATTGACGATAATCCTTTTTCAGAAACAGCACCTTTATATGCAAATTCTGCTTCTGCCGGATTAATATTATTTGGCGGGTAAAAATGTACAACCGGAATTACAATATCATCTTTACCTACTTTAAACCAAATTAAATATGATATAACCGTAAACACCAAAATTAAAATAGCAAACAATATTTTAAAATATGCTTGCGGGCTTGTATCATATAAAACAGTAACATGCGGCGCGCTTAATGTTGAATTTGCTGTAAAAAATAAAACTAATAATGAATAATATATTTTTTTCAATGTTTAATAACCTTAAATCAAGCCGTTTTACGTTCTTGTTCGGGAGCACCAACAGTTGAAAGTAATGTTTCTATAACTCTTGGCATTTGACAAATAAAAGAATAATGCCCCGCAGAAAGTGAACATTTCTTACAATCACAATTTATATAATAACATTCCAGCGCTTGTTGAGTCCAATTTTGAGTGATTGAATCAGAAATTTCTTCATTTGCAGGTGAATATAATTCATTTTCAGTTACAAAAAAATCTTCCATACAAACCCCTCCCGTTTTATTTATTTTAATTCTTTTTATACTTATTTCCCTCATACATTTGATTGATTTTATTTTTATTATTCAAATTATGATATACTTTCTACAAAAGGAGAATATTATGAAATTTTTACATACAATGATTAGAGTAAAAAATATAGAAAAAAGTTTAGATTTTTATACAAAACTTTTTAATCTTGAAGTTGTTGAAAAACGCAGATTAGATGATTGTTGGCTATATTTTTTAGAAGATAAACAAACAGGTTTTCAAATTGAATTAACTTATAATGATGAAACACCGAAAAACGGTTATGAAATAGGCTCAGGATTTGGTCATTTTGCTTTTGGGGTAGATTCTTTAGAAGAATTTACGCAAAAATTAAAACAATATAATTACAAATACTTATATAAACCTTTTGATTTAACAGGAAAAGGCTCTAAAATTGCATTTATTCAAGATCCTGACGGATATGAAATAGAATTAATTGAAAATGTTGAATGGTAATTTTTATCTTATTTGTACCGGCATAATTAAACAAATAAAATCATCTTCACTGCTTGGTTTTAAAACTGTTGCAGATAATGGTGCATTCAAACCAATAATTACATCATCACTTTCTATTATTCTCAAAGCATCTAATACAAATTTGTAATTGAATGCGATTAATAATTCTTCATCTGTATATTGAATATCTATTTGATCTTCTGATTTTCCGGAATCCGGTGTATCGGCACTTAATGTTAAAGTATTATCAACAAAATGCATTTTAACAATACTTGTTTTATCATTAACCATTACAGAAACTCTTTCTAATGCCGCAATAAGTTGAGAAACATTAACAACAGCCTTTTTAGGGGTTTCATTCGGTATTAATTGATTATATCTAGGGAATTGACCTTCCAAAAGTCTTGAAATAGTCAAAATCTTTTCTGTTTTAAATATAATAGTAGATTTATCTTTGCAGATTTTTATATTTTCTTCATCAATAAATGAACTCATTTTTAATAATTCATTAAGAGTTCTTGACGGAATAATAAGTTGAGTTTGTTCATTTATATTACTGTTTAGTTTTTCTCTTACTCTTGCCAATCTGTTTCCGTCAGTAGAAGCTATTTCAAGAATACCGTTTGAAAAATCACAAACTATACCTGATAAAAGATTACTTACTTCATAACTTGCAGAAGCAAATCCCGCTTGTCTTATACCTTTTAAAAACGGATTTAATTCTACATCAAAACATTTTGATTCATCTATTTGATAATTAAATACTTCTGCCGGATATTCATTTGCAGAAATACCGATTATATCAAATTTTGATTTTTGGCAAGTTATAGAAACATTTGTTCCGCCTTCTTCGACTTCAACTGTAACTAAGTCATTATTTAATTTAGAAACAATTTCATTTAATTTTTTTGCAGGAAGGGTAATTTTTCCTTGTTCTTGTACTTGAGCTTGCGCATTTGTTATAACAGTTAAAACGAGATCTGTTGCAGTAAATCTTATTTGATTATTATCAAGAGCCTCAATTAAAATATTATATAAAACCGGTTGAACGGCTTTTTGAGATGTAGCTCTTTCTACAATTCTAATTGCATTTAATAAATCGTCTTTTCCTATTATAAACTTCATACCCTGACTCCTTTTTTTTAATTATATTATAAATATAATAAAATAATATATATAAATTAATAAATATTAATAGTAGTAATAAGCAGTAAATATTTGTCAAAAACAAACCGAAGTAAAAAATAATAATAGTTTTAGTATGTAGAAAAAATGTAGAAAACTATTATAATAAAATAATGAAATTGTATAAAATTACAAAAAAATATAATAGAATAAAATAATTGTAGAAAACATTAAACTTTTCTACATTTATTTAACAATAAAATTGTAGAAAATTTTTAAAGGTAATGTTATTCTAAAAAAATAATTATGTATAAAAATTATGAAAAATTTATAAAAGAATTAGACATACAACTTCAAGAATTATTTGAAGATCAAAAAGAATATATAATGTGCAAAAAAGGTTGTTCTCTATGTTGTGAAAAAGGTGATTATCCTTTATCTCAAACAGAATTTGCATATCTTACTCAAGGGTTTTTATTACTGGATGAAACAAAAAAGAATATTGTGCAGCAAAATATACAAAGATTAAGGAAAGAAAAAGAAAATTCAAAAGAAAAAAGATTTGAACATATTTGTCCATTTTTAATAAATAATGAATGTTGTGTTTATGCTTATCGAGCAATAATATGTCGAACTTTTGGGCTTTGTTATTATGATGATAAAAAAAATTATATTAGGCTACCGGGTTGTGTAAATTATGGAAAAAACTATTCAAAATATTATGAAAAAGAAACAAATACTTTAAACATAGATAATATAATTAAAGAAAATTTAAGAATTGATAGTATTTTAAATAGTGAAATTGCGAAAAAAAATAAAATAGAATGTCTTGAAATAAGACCAATGTTAGAATGGTTTGAGCAAAAATAAAAGACCGATTAATTTCGGTCTTTGAAAAAAGCATTCACTATGTATAAAAAATTATTTTTTTACATCATCTTTAATAACGATTAAATTATTCATAATCTTCATTGCTGTTGTAGGAAGAACAACATGTTCTAATCCGTCAGCAATACTAATAATTTTACCTGCTCCAAGAACAACATCTTCTCCTTTATAAATAAATTTGTAATCAGTTGATCTGTCTGAACGAATAGTAATTTGTGATGTCATTTTAAACCCCTTAAAAAATCTGTTTACAGTATGTTATTATACAAAATATTTTTCAAAAAATCAACCGTTATCAGATAAAATTTTTGCACAATTTTCTCTTTTTACGGTAATTTGATTACCTGTTTCTAAATTTTTTATAGAAATTTCATGTTTTAAAATTTCATCTTCGCCTAGAATAATAGCATATTTAGCGCATTTTGAAGCTTTTTCCAATTGTTTTGTAAATTTTTTATTGGCTAAATCAAATTCAATATTAAATCCAAGATTTCTTAATTCTTCTGCTAAAATAAATGTATCTGCAGGGTAATTTGAAACAATATAACCATCTAATTTTTCAGGTTCCTTTTGAGGGATTAACGAAATAAGTCTTTCCATTCCCATAGCAAAACCAATTGCCGGTGTTTCTTCTCCTCCTAATTGAGAAACAAGTCCGTCGTACCTTCCGCCACCACATACTGCATTTTGTGAGCCTAAATTATTTGATTTAATTTCAAAAACAGTTCTTGTATAATAATCCAATCCGCGAACAAGAAGTTTATTTTCAGTATATCTGACACCCATTTTATCAAGATATAATTTCATTTCTGTGTAATGAGAAGCACAATCTTCACATAAAAAATCAGAATGTATAACTTCTTGAATTTCTAAATTTGAAAAAATATCTTGGCATTTAGGATTTTTACAATCAAGAAGTCTTAAAGGATTTTTTTCAAATCTGTTTTGGCAGTCTTCGCATAAATCATTTAAATAAGGTCTTATTACATTTTTAAGATTTTTCTTAAATTCAGCGCGACATTTAGGACATCCGAGAGAATTTATTTCAACATCCAAATCATTTAAACCTAAGGATTTTAAGAAATTTTCTGCCATAAGTATAATTTCAGCGTCAGCTGTCGGATTTTTTATACCGAACATTTCAACACCAATTTGATTGAATTGTCTTTGTCGTCCAGCTTGCGGACGTTCATAACGAAACATTGGACCTTTATACCAAAGTTTTACCGGAGCAAGAAGTCTTGACATACCGTTTTCAATATAAGAACGAACAACACCTGCCGTATTTTCAGGTCTTAAAGTAATAGAACGATCACTTTTTTCAAAAGTGTACATTTCTTTATTTACGATATCTGTTGTATCTCCGACACCGCGAGAAAAAAGTTCTGTTGTTTCAATAATAGGAGTCCTTATTTCTTTAAAACTGTATCGAGAAAATATTTTTTGTGCATTTTCTTCTATAAATTGCCACATATTAACTTCTTGGGGCAATATGTCTTTTGTTCCTTTTAATGTTTTAATGATATTTGCCATAAAAAAATTATATGGTTTAAAAAAGTATTGTCAAAGCATTCTAAAAATCTTTTTTATCTTGACTTTTTAATAAAAAAACTTAAATAAAATATGATAAAAATCATACGAAAGTATGACGTTTAACAAGTCAAAATATGATAAATATAAAGTATCAGACTTGAATAAAGCAAGGTAGAAGATTATGGGATTGAGCTTAAACAATATATATCAAAGGCCGCACGTAAATCCCGACGGCAGGCAGGTAAATAGACGTAATGAAGAAGAAAAATCTTCTTCTGCCGCAAGCTCACGCCGTGAAGAAGAAGCTGGCCAAAATTCTAAAAGCAAAGGACTTCAGTATATTGAGCCAAAATCTCAAACTCCTGTATATGAAGCAAAATTTAATTTACCTCCAACAGCTTATAATAGTGTAAATATTAATAAACCTCAAACAAATACTGCAGAATTAAATGCTCAAGCAAGTTTGGAACAAAAACGTCTTGACAGTAAAATCAATATTGCTCAAATACTAAAAGATTTCAAAAATACTTCGATTGCCATAGGTACACCGCCGGAAATGGAAGAAGAAGTTAACGGTTATATTGATTTAATAAACAAACAAGTAATAAAAGAAAATCCAAATGAAAAATTAATTAAATCAAATTTAAAAAACGCGGCATCCATTCTTGATAATCATATTTCAACAACATTAAAAAAAGAGTCTAAAGTTGTTGAAAATTGGGTTGATACATTATTTTTACAGCAAATAGATTTTCATTATAACGAAAATGATGTTAATGAAAGATTTTTGGTAAAATTTCCGGAATCAAATGAACAAACAACTTCTCGAGAAAATATTGAACAAGTTTCCGAACCGGAAAATTCTGTTATATCTGAACAAAATTCAAATGTAATTACGATATCTGTTGCGAAAACAAATATACCGCAGGATAAACAATTAAAAACAATGTTTATTCAGGCAAAAAAATATGCCTATGCGAAAGATCCGGAAAACGCTATTAGACTTTTTGAAAAAGCTTTAAATAGAGCAAATGAACTTGATGATACCGAAACTTCAAGTAAAATTTATTATGAAGTCGGAAAAATTTATGATGATCATGATTATGTTGTTCAGGCTTTAAAAAGTTATAATCAATCAATAAAATTAACAACAGATGAAAATGTTAAAACAAAAGCTCATTATTCGATGGCTCAAATTTATGATGATGTAAATCAGATAAATCCGGCATTAGATCATTATGTTAGTACGATTTCACATGCTGGAGAAGCTGAAAATTTGCCTGCACAGTCAGCATCTTTGACAAAAATCGGAAATATTTATTCTGATATGTATGAAAAAGAAGCTTTTGATTATTATGAAACAGCTCAAGATATTGCAAAAGAAACAAATAATTATAATTTGCGCGGTTATGTAGCTTCGAATACAGGAAAAGCGCACTTAAAATTTGATGATGCACAATCAGCATTAACATCTTATTCTTCAGCAGTAAAAGATTATACAAAAGCGCAATCCCCAATAAAAACAGCGCAAAATTATCTTGCAGCGGCAGACATTATGGTGGAATATAATAATCCTGCAAAAGCGCAAAAATTATTACAAAAAGCACAAAAATATGCTCGCCAAACAGATAATATAAGTCTTATGAACGAAATAAATACAAAACTTCGTCAACTTAAACAATTAGAGGAATAATAATTTTAATATTCACTTTAAACTTGTTAACATTTTGACAAAAAATATTTTCTTTTCTTTTTTATTTTGTTATAGTGATAAAAACTATGAAAGTAGTAAAGGAAGAAAATGTTAAATTCGCTGCGCAAAGCAAATTCTAAAGAAACAACAATTCCGCATAAGAAAATGTATGTTTCTGTTCCTATTGATAAAGTTCATGAAATAGAAATCCGTTTAAAAAGAATTTTTGAGGAAGAATTAAAATCCGAAGGCTCGGTATTATTAGATTATAAACCTGAAATTATTTTAAAATTAGCGCAATTTTTAGCAGGTCAAATCACTCGTTCAGCATCAATCGGTATTGCAGGAGAGACAGCAAGCGGAAAGTCAACAATAACACTTGATATAATTGATACAATAAAATCTTTTGCAACAGAATTTGAATTAGGAAACGTTGTAACAAGAGTTAACACTGATGATTATTATTATGATCGTTCAGAAATGGTAAAAGCGGCAGGAAGTTTTGCAGAATTTGCAAAGCATTATGATTTAGATGTTCCTCAGGCATTAGAATTAGAATTGATGAATGCACATATAAAAGAATTGTTATCAGGCAAATCTGTATATCTTCCAAAATATGATATGTCAGGAACAGCAATTCGTTATGACGATTACACATTGGCAGAACCATCAAAAATAATAATATCCGAGGGGTTATTTACCTTAACGGAAAAAATTAAAAACGCATTTGATTTTAAAATTTATGTAGATGTAAGACATCATGTTCAGAAAGAAAGGTTTTATATTAGAGCGAAAGAAAGAGATTTAGGTGATGGGGCGGATTCTGTGTATAAAAATGCATCAGAAAAAGCTGAAATTTATATCAGACCATGTAAACAAGATGCAGATATAGTTTTATCGGGCGAAGCTGTTAGAGCAAGATATAAAGCATTTTTAAATAAAATTATTTCAATCGTACAACAAGAACATTTCAAAAATAAAGAAATTGTTTAATTTTTTGTTGTATAATATAATTGTAAGCATTCGCGGGCATAGTTCAGTGGTAGAATGTCTGCTTCCCAAGCAGAAGATCGCGAGTTCGAGTCTCGTTGCCCGCTAATTTTAAATAATTACAAGATAAAATTTATTGATTTGTGATAAAATAAATTTATGCAGAGTAAAATTTTATACATAATAGCAGGAGCAAACGGTAGTGGTAAAAGTACTTTAGCAAGTGAACTTTTACCGTCAGAAAATTTAGAATTTCTTAATGCTGATGAAATTGCAAAAGAAATTTGTCCTGAGCGTATTGAAAGTGTAAAAATTCAAGCGGGCAAAATTGTTCTTGAAAAATTGAGTAATTTGCTGAATGGTGGAAAGTCTTTTGCAATAGAAACTACATTATCAGGGAAAAATCATATTAAAACAATTAAAAAAGCAAAGGATTTGGGATATCAGGTTGTTTTAATATATTCTTATCTTGATAATCCTATTTTATGTGAAAACAGAATTAAAATAAGAGTTTTAAATGGTGGACACGATATTCCTCGTGAAGATATAATTCGTAGATTTTATCGCAGTAAAGAAAATTTTTGGAATATTTATAAAAATTTGGTTAACGAGTGGAATTTGTTTTATAATGGCACTTCTGAATATATTTTGGTTGCACAATTTGCAAATAATGAGATTGAAGTTTTTAGTGAAAACTTGTATAATAATTTTATAAAGGATTTTGATTAATGACAAAATTATCTGAAAAATTATTAAAACTTGGCAATAGAGCAGTAAAAAAAGCTCAGGAAAATAACCGTAAAAACGGTATTCCTAATGTTTATTGTATAAATGGAAAGATAATTTTTGAATTACCGAATGGGGAATTAACGACCCAATATAGTTTTTCTTAAAATAATTAAAATTTAAATTAATTGTAATTTTAAGTAAAGCGTCGCGAATGCCGCAAGAAAATCTCGTTGCCCGTTAATTAAAGAAGGTATTTATGAAAAAATTATTAGTATTATTCATTATTTTTATTGGTCTTAGTTGTTTGGCAGATCAATTTGTTCCGGAATTTAACAAAATGAAATTAATGCGTTGTGAAGTTCAGGAAACATTATATAATCAGGATAATTCTGTTGTTTCAAAAACCCAGTATCATAGAATTTTTAGACTTGATGATGAAAATAATAAAATTTATTTGCAGAAAGTTCCTGTAGATTGGCCTTTATATTATGGTGAAGATAAAATAAAGTTTATACAACAGCCTTTGGCAGATGATTATATGATGACATCCAGAGTTGAAATTGACAGGATAAATAATACATATACTTCAGAAACAGAAATTACTTATGATAATGATGTTTTTGGTCAAAGACATGCAAGGGCTGAAGGTGTTTGTAAAATTATTGAGTAATATTTTTTAATAAAAGGCAATTTTTTTATAACAAAATCCTTTAATAATATGTAGGTTAAAGGTTAGTTATGGAAAATTTACTTTCGGGTAGGTTAAAGAATAATTTTTCTGATGAAAAAATTTTGGCTCTTGTTTCTAATAAAGAGTTAAAACCTGCACGTTTAAAGACATTGAGCGATTATACAAAAACGATTTATATTCAAAATGAAAATGAAATTTCTTTTAATACAGAGCTTTCAGATAATTTAACTCGCAGAATTATTCAAAAATTGGCAAATGCAATTGATAAAAATTCCGTAGAAGAGGTGAAAAAATTAAAATTTGAATATGGACATGAAAAAGAGTTTAAAAAAGCTCAAAAATTTTTGAATGATAAATGCAAACAAGTTTGGAATGTTTATGATAATCCGATAAATCCGCCGTTAGAGGCAATGAAAGTCCTTGGAATTACGAACAAACCATCATTGGATTTTATTTTAAATAACAGTATAAAAATTTTTGAAAAAGATGGCGGAAATATGACTGCGCGAATGATAGAGTCTATTTTAAATAATAAAAATCTTGATTATACAATAGATGATATTCATAAATATCTTTGTGAAATGAGTTTGAAAGAAAAATGTAAATATAATGCTCAAACTGTAAAATATCTTATTTTAACACACAATTATGACAAATTAAAATTATCTCAAATCGGTGTTAATAAAGAATTTATAAAAGAAATTTTGAAATCTTTAACTTTAAAACAAAAAGCGCAAAATATAAATTTAGGTTTATCTTTGTGTTTTAATTAGAGAATGCTTATAGACAATTTTAAAGTCGAAGATTGGTTTAATAAATACGAAAAAGAAGCTAAATATGATTTGGCGGATACTTGCGTTGATTCATTATCGTTAAATGAATTAATGGAAATTGCAGATATAAAAAAAGAAACTTTGGAGGATATTTTTTCTCAAAAATTAAATTATGGCGCAATTCACGGTTCAAAGAGATTAAAACAAGGAATTGCATTTTTATATAAAAATCAAATATCTGAAAATATTACGGTTACGCATGGCGCGATTGGAGCAAATCAGCTTGTAATGCTTAGTATTATTGAGCCGAAAGATAAAGTGGTATCAATAATTCCGACATATCAGCAGCATTATTCCATTCCAAAATCATTTGGGGCTGATGTAAAGACATTATTTTTAAAAGAAGAAAATAATTGGCTTCCGGATTTAGACGAATTAGAACAAATTGTTGGTAATGATACCAAGCTTATTTGTATGAATAATCCTAATAACCCGACCGGTGCGGTTATTCCTGAGGACACGCTTAAAAAAATTGTTGAAATTGCACGCAAATCAGATGCTTATATATTATGTGATGAGGTTTATCGCGGGTTAAATCATGACGGAAATCAGTTTTCTGAATCGATAGCTGATATTTATGAAAAAGGAATTTCTACAGGCAGTATGTCGAAAGTTTTTTCATTGGCGGGATTGCGTCTTGGCTGGATTTGTGCGGGAGTTGATATTATTAAGGAAATTAATAAACAGCGTGAATATAATACGATTAGCGTCGGGATTTTAGATGATTTTTTTGCATCGATTGCATTAGAAAATAAGGATAAAATAATTAAACGCAATCTTGAAAAAATTGCACAGGGTAAAAAAATTCTTATGAATTGGCTTAAAAAAGAAACTCGTGTGAGTTGTATTATTCCAAATGGCGGAACAACAGCATTTGTGAGATATAATTCACCTTTAAAATCGGAAGATTTATGTGCAAAATTGCAGCAAGAAACAGGGGTAATGATTTTGCCGGGGGCAGCTATGGAGTGTGAGGGGTATTTGCGAATAGGTTACGGGAATAATTTTGAGCAATTGGAAAAAGGATTAGAAAATTTTTCTGATTGGTTGACGCAACAAGGGTTGTAATTTTTCAAAAATATCTTATAATAATAAATAGGAGTTATGAATAAATAACTTTGGTAATTACATGAAAAAATAAAGGAAAGCGAGGAACAGATGCAAGATTTAGAATTATTCAATCAGTCTGAAACCCGCTCTCTGACTGCATTACAACCTCGGGGG
>CAYVSD010000025.1:0-12206 GCA_964453315.1 uncultured Muribaculaceae bacterium
GGTGATCAAAATTTCTGCTAACGTGAATCCGTTACCAACCCTTTGTAGCATGTTTATGTGCGTAGCACTTTCTGCTAACGTAAAACCCTTATTTTCCTTCATTTCGTTCTCCTTTTGTTCTCTTTTAGTCTACATACATGAAAAATAGTATCATTTATATTTAATTTGTGAACAATAAGGCAACAAAAATTTACAATTTGGGCAGAAAAATATTTAATCAACGAAAAAAATTAAAACTTTCGCAAAATCAATTAGCCGAAAAATTAAATATATCACGTGAGCATTTAGCCAAAGTAGAAACGGCAAAACGTACTGTTAGTTTAGATTTATTAATAGAAATAGCCGAAAAATTGGGAGTAAAAGTCAAAGACTTAATAGATTTTTAAAAATTTTTGTATAAAAAATGAACAATTTAAATTTACAATCGTTTTACATTATGTAAACCAAAAATAAGGAGATTAATTATGACAGATGAACAAAAAACAGAATGCAAATGTGAATGTAAAGAAATTGCAGCTAAATTTTTACTTTTAACAACTTCTATTTTTGTAGGAACATTATTGGCAATTATTTTTGCAGCACTTTTATTAAAACCGGCAGTTCCGCCTTGTCCTTGTCAAAAAGCTTGGATGCATAAAATGCCTCCTCGTATGGAAAGACAATTTGGACCACAAAAAGATTTCGGAAGGCATCACAAAAATTTTAAACATTTTAATATAGAAAACGAAATGCCGCAAAAAGCACCACAACAAAAATAATAAAAAGCGCCCCTTTCAACTTGAAAGGGGCGCTTCATTTATATTTTATCCTTTTTTAACTGTCCATACGTCTTTTCTAAACAAAATTAAAAATGGTATAATTTCTAAACGTCCTATTAACATATTAAATATAAATATAATTTTTGTTAAAACACTAAGGGTTGAATAATTCCCGTCAGGGCCTATTACAGAACCAAGAGCAGGCCCTACATCGCCTAATGATGCAATAGATGAAGTCGCCGCGATTACAAGATCGTTTTCAATAAATAATATAAGAATTGCGCTCACAATATATATTGAAAAGAAACATAATATAAAGAATATTGTTTGTTTTATTACATCATTCGGTACAACGATATTATCAACTTTAATACTTAAAACTGCATTCGGATGTAAAATTTTATACATTTCATTTTTAATATATTTCCATATAATAAGCCATCTTGTCATTTTTACACCACCGCCGGCAGAGCCTGAACAAGAAGATAAAAACATACCGATAAACAATATTACTTTTGAATTTAAGCTCCACAACTGATAATTTTCACTTGAACTGCCTGTTGAAGTAGCCAATGACAATATTTGATAAAATGCTGCTGTAAGTGAATGTTTTATATCAAAATTCATATCAAAAAACAAAAATAAAGACAGTATTAAAGAAATTATTGTAATTATTTTGATATAAAATTTAAATTCTTCACTTTTCCACAAATAGCGCAAGTCTAATTTTGTAATAACTTTTGCCTGAACAACAAAACTTGCTCCCGCAATAAACATAAAAACAAGAATTATATAAATAACTGCGTTTGAGTGATATCCTGCAATACTTTCGGGATTAGGCGAAAAACCTCCCGCCGAAAGCGTTGACAAGGCATTACAAATGCAATCAAACGGATTCATGCCTGCAAACCACAAACAAATTGCGCACAACAACGTTAAAGAAGCATAAGCAATCCACAAAACTGAAGCTGTATTTTTAACTCTTGGAGTAAGTTTTTCTTCTGTCGGTCCGGGAGCTTCTGCAAAAAACATTTGTCTTCCCGCTACCGCAAATTGAGGTAAAATTGCAACGAACAAGACTATAATTCCCATACCGCCAAGCCATTGAGTGAACGAGCGCCAGAATAACAACGATTTCGGAATATCAAAATCCGTTAAAATAGTTGCGCCTGTTGTCGTTATTCCCGACACCGCCTCAAATAATGAATCTATAATGCTAAATCCAGAACACAAAAAAGGAACAGATGCTATAAATCCAAATAAAATCCACGCAAATGATGCAATTACAAGGGCCTCAGAACGTTTAATATCATTTAAAGCGTTGACATCATCCGCATTTTTGACGATTCTTCGCATTATATCACCAATAGCAAGTGCACAAATTCCTGCTGTAAAAAACGGCAAAATCGAACCGTATTCTCCGTAATAAAGCGCAACGATAATAGGTACAAATGTAACCAGACCGATATCTGTTAAAATTAATCCTAATGCATTTGAAAGATAATTGATTCGCATAATTACGCTACCTTAAAATATCCTCTGATTTGCTGTGCTGATTCCGATTTTGTAAATATTATCAAAATATCATTTGTTTTTATCTGGGTGTCCCCTTTTGGAATAATAATATGATTTCTTCTTTGAATTACCCCAACTATTGCAGGCGCCGGAAATCTTATGTCTTTAATTAGTTTTTCATTATACTCGCTGCCGGCAGAAATTTCCAAAACTTCTGCTTCTCCCTGTTCAACCGTAGCCAAAATATCAACATCCGTTTCGTCTAAATCATTTCGAACTTCATTTATAGCTGAAGTTTTTGAAGAAACTGCAATATCAATACCGACTTTTTCAAATAACGGAATATTTATAACTTTTGAAACTCTTGATATAACTCTTTTTACGCCCAATTGTTTAACAAGCAGCGAGCATAATAAATTCCGTTCATCATTATTTGTTACAGAAATTACAACATCACTTGAACCGATTTCTTCTTCATCAAGAAGTTTTAGATTTGTTCCATCTCCATTTATTACAAGGGTTTTATTTAATTCTGCAGACAAAAATTCGCAGCGGTTATAGTCTTTTTCAATAATTTTTGTCTTTATTTTCATCATTTCAAGGCTTTTTGCAAGCATATAACCTACATTTCCGCCTCCAATAATAGCCGCAGATTTTACCTGTTCTTTTTCATGGAAAAATGTTCCCGCTAAAATATCTAAAGAACGTGAAGTTCCCATAAATATGAGTTTGTCGCCCTCATTAATTTCCGTCAAACCATTTGGGATGAAAAGTAAATCATCTCTTTTTATTCCGACAATAATTGTATCAATAGTAAAGTTGCAATCTTTAACCATTTTTCCAACGATAGGAGAATGAGGCGGAACTTTATATTCAAGTAATCGAGCTCTCCCGTCAGCAAAATTTTCTACATCCAAAGCATGTGCAACTGTGACAATTCTGAAAATTTCTTGTGTTAAAAGCTCTTCCGGCCAAATAACATAATCAATAAAGAAATCTCCCAAATATTCGTCCGTTTTATCAAGTTCTAAAGCGTTACGATATTCACTTTTTGATACAACACAAATCGTTCTTATACCGCTGATTTTTTTAGCAGATAAGCATGCAACGATATTTGCCTCATCAACGGATGTGCAAGCAATAAATACATCTGAATTTAAAATATCAGCTTGTTTTAAAACTTTTATATCTGTCGCGTTTCCCTGAATAAAACTGATATCTAATCTGTCAAATTCTTCTGTTCTGTTTTCCTCTTTATCTATAACAGTAATATCATGGTCTTCAAAAAATTCTGTTGCCAGCAAACAGCCTATTTCAGTTGCACCGAAAATGACAATTTTCATAATTTAAACTCCCAGTCCGATAACACTCATAAAAAATGCTGCACCGTAAAGACAAAGTCTTTCTAAAAACATTAAAACAATCATCGCTACAATAGGCGACAAATCAAACATTCCTAACGGAGGAATAAATTTTCTGAATATATCTAAATAAATATCAACAGAATCCGTAAAAATTCTTACTAAAGGATTTTCCCAATTTATTGCAGGAAACCACGTTAATAAACATCTTACAAGAATCATTACCATATATATGTAAAAGCAATAATGAATTGCTAATAATATTTTACTCATTATCTTCATCCTTTCTTTCTTCGAGTTCTTCTGAATTTTGAGCAAATTCATTTGCTCTTTTTATAAATTCATCTGCAGAAATTACTATAACTTCAGGTTTCTTAGATTCATAATATTTATTATAAATTTTAATCAAACCTCTTGAAATTAAAGCACAACTAATCATGACAACCGCAGGAGATATATAAAATCCAAATATCGGAGGAATAAGATTAAATCCCGCAAATTTGAATATATAATGAAATAACGGATAATTAGGATTTATATTTGGAACGCACCCAAGAAAACATGCCATTATAACAAAATATAAATATAAATTTATAAGTTTATTCAAAAATACAATAAAACGTGCCATAAAAATCCCTATACGCTAAGTCTTACAGACGAAGAACATTCGCAATTTTCAGTTTCCTGCGGAATGTTTTCAATCATACCAAATAAAAGGTTTTTAAGATTTGCCACATTATCACTAAATACCTTCATTACTTCTTCGTGTGAAACAGGAGGAACGTCTCCTACCAAGCCCGCATCATAATCAGTAATTAATGAAATATTTAAAGGGCACATATTCATTTCTTTAACAAGATATGCTTCCGGATAAGCTGTCATATTTATAACTTCCCAACCTTGTTTTGTAAAAAATGCCGATTCGGATTTTGTCGAAAACCTTGGACCGTTAACTACAACAACAGTCCCTTCTTCATGAACGGTTATTCCTAATTTTTTAGCTGTATCAATTGCTAGTTTCCTTAATTCCGGACAGTAAGGTTCAGCAGCAGAAGGATGTTGAACATCAGGACCTTCCATAAATGTTGTTTTCCTGCCGTCAGTCCAATCTACGAATTGATCACAAATTACGAAATCACCCGGTTTTACGTGTTTTTGCAAGCTTCCTGCCGCACATGGCGAAATAACTCTCTTACATCCTAAGTGTTTCATAGCCCAAACATTTGCTCTAAAATTAACCAAATGAGGTGGAATAGAGTGATCTCTGCCATGTCTTGGCATAAAAGCAACTCTATGCTTTCCTATTTTACCTATAAAAACACTGTCACTAGTTTGACCGTATGGAGTTTCGATTTTTATTTCTTCAATATCAGTAAGAAAGCTATAAAAGCCTGATCCGCCAAATACACCTATATCCGCTTTATTTAAAATTTCCATATTTTTCCCTTTGTATAACTAATAACTTTGGTATTTTACTATATAAAACTTATTTTTACAAACAATAAATAAAAGTTCATAAATTTTCAATCCCCTAAAAACATGTTACGAAACAATAATTATTTAACAAAATAATTCGTCTATGTTAATATGACAAAAAAGAGAGGACTAATTATGAAAAACAAAATTATAGCAGCACTTTTAGCAATATTTTTTACGACACAAATATCATTTGCAGCTTCTCCGTTTAGTGCAAATGCAAAGACAAAGCGTATTCCTGCAGGCACAGAGATGTCTTTGAGAATACTCAATTCTATTGATACTTCTATAAATGGCGGTGGAACAAATTTTAATGCGGTGCTTCTTACAGACCAAAAAGAAAACGAAGATATTATTTTACCTATGGGTTCAATAGTAAGAGGTGAAGTTAAGGCGGTTATTCCTGCAAAAAGATTTTCAAAGGGTTCGGTTTTGTATCTTGACTTCGATCATGTTGTAACACCTAACGGCAGACAAATTCCTTTAACACTTAATGTTATTGGAAGAAGAGATATGACTGCTGACGGTGGAATTACTACAACAAAAGGTTACGCCGATGCTTGGAAGCAAACATGTGTAAAATCCGGTCATATAACTTTGAATGCTATTGATTGGGCGGATGACGTAACAGATAACGGCTTTAGATATGTTCTTATACCTATTGGTGCTATCGGGGGGGCTTTTGGAACTGCAGGATACTTTATATATGACAGTATTGCAGATATGATTAGAAAAGGTAAAGACGTTAGAATTAATAAAGATGAAATTCTTAACGTAATTCTTGTTGAACCTGTTGATGTTCCTGTAATTTAAATTATGGCAAAATTTGATAAAATAGAAGAACTGCAGCAAATCTTAAAAGAAGATTATAAAAATGTTTCGGCAAGAAGACAGCTTGCCGTTCTTCTTATGGATTACGGATATAATAAAGAAGCGCTATGCCATTTAAAATATCTTATAAGCAATAATAAAAGTGACAGCGGACTTTATTATAATCTTGGAATAGCTTACGAAAAATTGCGCGATTTCCCTAATGCTCAAGAGGCGTATGAAAAAGCTGTTGAGCTTTCTCCTGAGCAAACCGATGCTATATACAATTTAGGTTTGGTATATTCTGAATTGCAGAATTACGATAAAGCTATTGAGTGCTTTGAAAAGGTTTTATCTGTTGAAGAAGATGATTCCAATTCGTATTTTAATCTTGGACTTGCATATTTTAAAAAGAAAGATTTACCAAAAGCTATAACATATTTTCAGAGAACGGTTGATATAAATGATGAAGATATTTATGCGCATTTTTATATCGGGAATATTATGAAAGAACTTGGGGAAACACAGGGAGCGCGTGAACATTTCTTAAAAGTTCTTGAAATTTCGCCTGATTACAGCTGGGCTTATTATAACTTAGCTGTTATTGATTATGAAGAAGGCAATTTTGAGGGTGCAAAAGAAAATCTTTATAACACAATTCAATACAATCCTATAGATATTGAGGCATATAAAATTTTGTCAAAAATATTATCAAAAGAGGGTAATTTTGATAATGCGCGGAACATCATACAAGAAGCGATAGCAAATTGCGGCGAAAATGGCGATTTATATTATATTTCAGCTCAAATATATAAAGAAATGGGAGATATTGAAAGTTATAAAGAATATTTAGATCTTGCCATAAAAAATCATCACACACTTTCTATCTCTGTAAAAACAGTTCAGGAAGAATTAAAAACTATATAAAATTGTTTGTGATAGAATAAAGACATTAAGAGATTAAACGAGGAAAATCATTATGAAAATGTCTAATTTATTTGTACAAACACTAAGAGAATTTCCGTCAGATGCGGAAGTTATTTCTCATAAAATGCTTGCACGCGCAGGATATATAAAAAAACTTACAAGCGGCGTTTATAATTACTTGCCTTTGATGTGGCGAGTTTTGAAAAAAATTGAAAATATTGTTCGTGATGAAATGGATAAAGCAGGCGCTCAGGAACTTTTAATGCCGTTTGTGCAGCCGAAAGAGCTTTGGGTTGAATCAGGACGCTGGGAAGCTTACGGTAAAGAATTGATGAGAATGAAAGATCGTCATAACAGAGAAATGTGTCTTGGACCGACTCACGAGGAAATTATCACCTCAATTGCTCGCGATATTTTAAAATCATATAAGCAATTACCTGTAAATTTATACCAAATTCAATCAAAATTCAGAGATGAAGTAAGACCGCGTTTTGGTTTGTTGAGAGGGCGCGAATTTATTATGAAAGACGCCTATTCTTTTGGAACTTCTCAGGAAGAACTTGATAAAGAATACCAAAATATGTGGAATGCTTATACTGCAATATTTAAACGCTGCGGACTTGAAACAAAGGCGGTTCAATCTGATTCCGGAGCTATTGGCGGAAGCGTATCTCACGAATTCATGGTAATCACAGATACTGACGCAGGCGAAAATGATGTTTTTTACTGCGATGATTGTGATTATGCGGCAAATTCAAACCACGCAATTTCAAAACTTAAACCTGCTAAGATTGTTGGAGATTGGAACGAAGCAAAAGTTATTGACACTCCAAATACTCATTCTATCGAGGAATTGAGTGCATTTTTAAATATTGAACCTTCATTAATTGTCAAATCTCTTGTTTATATAATTGACAAAAAGCCTGTAATAGCGCTTATTCGCGGGGATAAACAAGTTGAAGAAACCAAATTGATGAATGCTGTTGAAGGACTTGATATTAGAATTGCAACTTCAGAAGAGATTTCAGAAATAATGGCAGAAAATGGGTTTAATGCAATTCCGGGCTTTATCGGACCTTGCGGAATTAATAAAAAATATCTTGAAAAATACGGAGAAAACAAAATTACATTTATTGCTGATGAAACCGTAAAAGAAATGAAAAATTTTGTAATAGGGATTAACGAAACCGATAAACACCTTGTTGGCGCTAATTGGGGAGTTGATGTAGAGCTTCCTCGTACAGTTGATTTAAGACTTGTCGAAGCCGGTGATTTTTGCCCTCAATGCGGCAAGGAATTAAAAGTAACACGCGGAATTGAAGTCGGAAATATTTTCCAATTAGGTACAAAATATTCAAAACCGATGAACGCTGTTTATCTTGACGCTAACGGCAAAACTCAACCTTATATAATGGGTTGCTATGGTATCGGAATTTCAAGAACAGCTGCTGCTGCTGTTGAAGCTCATCATGATGAATGGGGTATCAAGTGGCCGATTGCGATTGCGCCGTATCACGTTGACATAGTTCCTGTAAGCACACAGGATGAAACACAGATGAAAGTTGCGACCGAAATTTATGAAAAACTGATTACCTCCGGTGTTGAAGCTGTAATTGATGACAGGAATGAACGCCCAGGGGTAAAGTTCAAAGATTCGGACTTGATTGGATTCCCGTTTAGAATTACAGTAGGAAAGACAATTGCAGACGGTCAAGTAGAGTTTGTTGTTCGAGAAACAAATGAGAAAACATCAATGACTCCTGAACAAGCAATTCAAGCAGTTCTTAAAGCAGTTTTATAATAAATAATTACTTATTCAAAATCATAAGAAACCTTGAATCCAAGGATTTCGACAATTTTCATCACCTCGTTGTAGGTGATAGTACCCCTGCGCAATTTGTTTGATAAAGCACTTGGAGAACAAATTTTTCCTGTTTTTTCTGTAATTTTTTCAGCTAACTTTTTTATAGTCATTGCTCGCATGGATGCTAATAATTTAACTTGTTCCCTTGCTTCTATAATCATATTTTCATTTTATTACATATTGACAAAACTTGGCTGATAATATAACATGCATTTCATATCAGAAATAATTAATATATATCAGAAATAATTAATTAAGATATGAAAGGAGAATTATAAAAATGAAAAAGCATGGCTTTACTCTCGCCGAAGTATTAATCACCCTCGCAATTGTCGGCGTTGTCGCGGCAATGACTATACCAACGTTGATTGCAAAGATTAATAGTATTGTTACAGACAATCAAATTAAAGTTTTTAATGCCAAAATTATTAAGGGCATGAACTTAACTAAAACTGCAGGTGATTTGAATAACACCTATTCTTCAACATACGATTTTCTAACAAACGGTCTAGGTAAAAACCTTAAAATGGTTAAAATATGTGACAAAGACCATATAAGAGATTGTATTCCATATGATAAAATTAAATATAATAAAAATAATAAAGAAGAAACAATTGATGTTGCGGATTTAAAAACCGCCGGAGATTTACAGATAGAAAATGTTAGCGGAACAAATTATGTTGATACGGCAGCCTTTGTACTAGCTGACGGTACTCCTGTAATAGTAACTTATGATTTAAATTGTATAGATGACCCTGATAAAGCAGATACAGCAATAAATAAATGTCTAGCAGGTATATACGATTTAAATGGAACAAGAAAACCTAATAAGTATGGTGAATCAACATCAACAGTAGACGGTAAAACAGTAACAACTCACAATAGTGATTTACAACCATTCAATGGAGCAAGAATAGCTAACTCAGTACTTGCAACAATAAATGGTGTAAAAATTATGACTAAAATAGCGGTGCCAACGCCAATGACATATTCAGAATGTGAAGCCAACAAATCTAAATATGGAATAAACGAATGCTGTACAAATTCAAGTTGCCAGAGTGAAGGTGACTATTGGGCAGGTGCAGTAAAGATGTGTAAGGATCAAGGATATAGGTTACCAACTAATGATGAACTTGCAAAAATAGCAAGTGAGTTTTATGGTGTGACAGTTGGTGCAACGGAGACAATTAATAATAAGTATAGAATAAATTCGAGGATACCAACATCAGTTTTTCCTGGTTATAGTTATAGTTCTTCTATTAGTAATCTAAATTTGTGGTCTAATTTAGAATACGACGGTAGCGACGCATATTGGAGAAGTAATGCTTATCGTTTTACAAGTTATGGAGCTATACCCCGTCGTTATTCAGATGCTGAAGTTATATGCGTAAAATAGTATGAACATGTAAGTAAATTTGTAAAAAATCGGCGGGTATTTACATGCCCGCCGATTATATTTATATATATTTTTATTCAGTTTTAGCAAAAGAATCATTTGCGCGGGATTTTATTTCGTTTTCAATTTTTTCAATAAAATCATCTACGCTGAATGTTCCCACTTGACCAATACCGCGTGCGCGAACGGCAACGGTATTTTCTTGAGCTTCACGATCGCCTACTACGCAAACATAAGGGATTTTCTTATCTTGTAAAGCTTCTCTTATTTTGTAATTTAAGCTTTCTGAACGATCGTCAAGATTTGCCCTGATTCCGAGATCCCGCATTTGTTTATAAACTTTTTCAGCGTAATCAATGTGTTTTTCGTTCGAAATCGGCACAATATTTACCTGAGTCGGCGCAAGCCAAGTAGGGAATGAACCCGCATAATGTTCAATCAATATTCCGTGGAATCTTTCCATTGAACCAAAGATAACACGGTGCAACATCAAAGGTGTTTTCAATTGACCGTCTTTATCTTGATATTTGATATCAAATCTCGCAGGTAAATTGAAGTCTAATTGAATTGTAGCGCATTGCCAAGTTCTGCCGATGGCATCTTTAATTTTGAAGTCAATTTTCGGTCCGTAAAATGCGCCGTCGCCTTCATTGATATCGAATTTCATCCCGCGGCGGTTCATAGCTTCTTTAAGACCGGCTTCTGCTCTATCCCAGTTTTCTATTTCACCTACAAAACTTTCAGGACGGGTAGAAAGTTCTACTTCAAATTCCATGTTAAAGATTTTCATTGTATCTGCTACAAAATCAATAACTCCGTTAATTTCGTCAACGAGTTGTTCCGGTGTACAGAAAATATGAGCATCATCTTGAGTAAAACCTTGAACACGTGTTAAACCTGACAACGCCCCTGATTTTTCTTTACGATAAACCGTTCCAAGTTCTGCCATTCTTAACGGTAATGAACGGTAAGAATATCTGTTTGCCTGATAAATAAGAATATGGAACGGGCAATTCATCGGTTTTACAACAAACTGATCGTCAGAATCTTCATCTTTTTGTACAAAGAACATGTTTTCTTTGTAGTGATCCATGTGACCTGAAATTTCCCATAGTTTGGATTTTGCAATTTGAGGAGTATTAACAATTACATATCCGCGTTTGCGGTGTTCTTCTCTCCAATAGTTTTCGATTTGTTCTCTTACTACAGCTAAATTTGGGTGCCACAAAATAAGCCCGCCGCCAAGTTCTTCTCTAACAGAAAATAAATCAAGTTTCGAACCTAATTTTCTGTGATCACGTTTTTCGGCTTCTTCCAAGAAAGTTAAATAACTTTGTAGATCTTCTTTATTCCAATATGCTGTTGCATATATACGTTGAAGCATTTTGTTCTTTTCGTTTCCGCGCCAATATGCACCTGCAACTTTCAATAGTTTAAAAGCATTTGCCTTTATATAAGATGTATTTGGAAGGTGCGGGCCCGCGCAAAGATCATTGAATAAAGCATTACCGTCTTTGTCTTTTGTTATATACAAAGTCGGATTATCGTTGCGGTGCTCTTCTAAAAGTTCGGCTTTATAAATTTCACCCTGATCCTTAAATTCTTTAATTTGTGCATCAACATCAGGAATAACATATTTTTCAAAAGTTAGATTTTGTTTTACGATTTCTTTCATCTTTTCTTCGATTTTTTCAAGATCTTCCTGAGTAAATGCATGCCCGTCAGTCAGATCAAAATCGTAATAAAATCCTTCTGCGGTTGATGGTCCGATAGCTAACTTTGCTGCCGGAAACAAGCTTTGTACAGCTTGAGCCATAATGTGCGATGTTGAGTGTCGTAAAATTGACAAAGTTTCATTGTTCTTTTCCATTTTTTGCCTTTCTATCCTTTTAGGGGTAAAAACATTTTGGCAATCGTTACATCGAAAAACCTGAATTTACCCGCGAGGTGGATCCCTCTAACTAATTACTTGTATATTATATTACAAATTTTTTATTTTTAGCAAAAAAATTTTTTATGACTTTTAATATTCTCAAGGAGAATAAATATGAACACAAATTTAAACATTAATAATAACAGACCATCAATTGGAATAAAAG
>CAYVSD010000025.1:12216-23862 GCA_964453315.1 uncultured Muribaculaceae bacterium
CTGCCCCTGTAACCCCGCCAGCCCCCTTTAAAAAAGGGGGCTGGACACCCTAAACCAGTGCAGTATTTCAGAGTGTACGGCTATGGATGACCGCGGCAGAAAACGCAGAGGATCGGCGAAGATCACATTGAGATAACTAATTTAAACGTTAATAATAACAGACCATCATTTGGAATAAAAGTTTCAGAAAATTTCCAAAAAGCTGTCCGCAATTACTATAATGGCGTAGAATACAGACCCGAACGCGCAAAACAATTCAAAGATATTGTCAATAATGTTGAAAATAATTTCGGTTATGATGAATTTACTCTGCAATACAAAAAACAATCATCAAAAGACGGTACGCTTCATACTCTTGTTGCAGACAACGGTATATATGAAGTGCCAATAACAACTAAAGATCAATTCAGAAAAGTAATAGAAAAATTTAAAAGATTGACAAAAGGCGAGTTGTACGTAAAAATAAAAGATTTCAGAAACTTACCCCCTGAATATAAACATCTAACATAAATGTTTTTTTATGGCTTCTGCTGCAACAAAAGCAGTAGACCAACAGTTTTGCAGATTAAAGCCTCCGCAAAATCCGTCTATGTCTAAAATTTCTCCGCAAAAATAAAGGTTTGGATATTTTTTTGAAGCCATTGTTTTAGAATCTATTTCTTTTAAATCTACACCTCCGCAGGAAACAATTTCTCCGTCCAGAACTTTACCTGTTACTGTTATTTCAAAATTTTCAATCGTGTTTTTTATTTTATCTCTGGTTTTACCGTTTATTTGATGACAGGCTGTATCCTCATTTATATCTAATTTATTTAAAATAAAAACAGCAAGCGATTTTGGTATAAACTGCCCTAAAAGATTTTTAATTTCTTTATGAGGATTTGCATTTAGCAGTTCTTGCAAATCGTTTATTTGTGCAAGTTTTAACACTATATTATAAGGTAATTTTTTGCGAGCATTTATCGAAGAAATTGTATGAATATAAGGTCCTGAAACTCCTTTGTGTGTGAATAATATATTGTTAATACTAACTCCTGCAAGAGAAGAAAAATCTTCCTTCGTAGTATAACCTACAAGTGAAGGGGTTTGTTCAACAGTATTTATATAAAGATTTTTAATTATTTCAAGTCCCGCATGTCCTCCAATTGAAACAACAACAGCATCGTATTTGTTTAAAAGCGGTTTAATATCTTGAATTTCTTGAGTTATAAATTTACATTCCAATGCTTTTAAAAATTTTTGACGAACATCTTTAGAAGAATTTGATTCTGGGAAAATATGACCGTCTTGGCGTGTATAAGTTTTTATTCCCATTTCATTAAAAAACTCAAGGGTATCTGATGTGGCGAATTTTGAAAAAACTGAATACAAAAATTTCTCTCCGCGGGGATAATTTGAAGCAAGTTCTTTATAGTCATAAATTGCATTTGCAAGATTACATTTTCCCCCGCCTGTAGGTAAAATCGTATGTAAAACATCACCCTTTTCAAAAACGGCTACATTTTTTATTCCATTTTTCCCTAAAAAATATGCACAGGCACATCCTGCAGGACCGCCGCCAATTATTGCAACAGATTTAGAAATCAACTCTTGTTCCATAAAGAAATACCATTTCCGGATTTTCAAGATCGTTGTGCATTTCAACAATTTTTTTATTTATAACCGGATGAATGTAATCTGCATTTAATTCCATCATAGGAACAAGATTAAATGCTCTCAAATGCACGTATTTATGAGGAATTACAAGGTCCGGTTCGTTAATTATTTCATTATTATAAAATAATATATCTATATCTATATTTCGGTCTTGATAGTTATTTGGAACAGGATTTGGTTCTCTGCCCAATTGTTTTTCTATTTTTTTACAGGTGTCTAAAAGATCTCTCGGGGAATATTGAGTTTTTATTTCAATTACAGCATTAACAAACCAAGTTTTTGTATTCATATTCCACGGTTCAGTTTCGTAAAAAGCCGAACTTCTAACAATAGAAATTTTTTCATCAGCACCCAACAAGCTTGCGGCTTGTTGCACATAACCAATGCGATCTCCTTTATTTGAACCTAAACTAATATATGCTATTGCCATATTTTAATTTTATAAATTTTGGGAGCATATGTCAACATGTCCGCGGTGTTGTCGTAGTATTATCTCATTATGACGTATTTAATTTTATTAATTTTAATAGTATTATTCGTATTTAAATTTTGGTTTTTGTATGGTATCCTAACAAGCTGTCTGTTTGTAATATTAATGCCATTTTATTATTTAATAAGAGTTATTCAAAGAAAATATCTTTATGGATGGCGTGAAAAATTAGGTTTATTTAAATCCCCTGAATTAGGAGCTAAAGTAATTATGTATCACGGGGTTTCTGTTGGAGAAGTAATTGCTTTAGAAAATCTTATAAAAAAAACTAAAGAATGCTTCCCCGATTATAAACTTGTCGTAACAACTGGAACAAAAACAGGACAAGAAATTGCGCAGAAAAAATATTCACAAATAGCAGATTATATTACATATTTTCCTTTTGATATACCATTTTGCGTAAATTCTTTTTTAAATAAAATAAAACCAACTATTGTTTTAATAGCTGAAACAGAATTGTGGCCGTATTTTTCGTATGAATGCAACAAGAGGGAAATACCTTTATATTGTATTAACGGAAGAATGTCTGATTCTACGTTTAAATTATATAAATTACTAAAACCATTTTTTAAACACGTTTTTGACAAATATACCAAAATTCTTACACAAAGTGAACTTGATTGCAGAAAAATTGTAGCATCAGGCGCACCTAAAAATAAAACTTCCGTAATGAAAAATTTGAAATTTGATATAAAAAAAGTTGAAGCAGATATTGATCTTGGACAAGATGGCTTTAGAGTAATTATTGCAGGCAGTACTCATCAAGGAGAAGATGAAATTGTACTAAATGTATTTAAGAAAAATTTGAGTAAATATTCTGATATAAAATTGTTACTTGTTCCACGACATACTCAGCGTATTCCGAAAATTATAGAGATTTTAGATAATTTAAATTTGAAATACGGATTTCGTTCTAATAATGATAATTTCAAAAATTTTGATGTAATTATTCTTGATACAATGGGCGAATTGTCAAAAATGTATTCAATTTGTAATTTCGCTTTTATCGGAGGAAGTTTTAACAAAACCGGCGGACATAATCCGTTAGAAGCAACCGTTTTTTCAAAACCGGTAATCTCTGGTCCTTCAATTCATAATTTTAGAGATATTTATGGAATTTTAGAACAATCAAAAGCCGGTAAAGTTGTAAAATCCGAACAAGAATTTGGTGAATATTTTAATAAATTATTATCTGACAAAGATTTTTATTTGCAGGCATGTAAGGATTGTGAAACTGTTTTTAATGACCAACAGGGCGCATTAGATATTGTTATTAAAGAACTGAATGAGATTTTGTAAGTAATTATAATTCTTAATATTTTTTAATATTTATAATGCGAAATTAAAGTCTTTTCTTGAATTTACCGATATATATCATAAGGAAACGAGAAGAAAGGACAAAGCGTCATGGGAATGAGTGCTTCACAGGCAAGGTTTTTAAGCCTTACTGCAAGAAAATCAAATGTAGAATATGAAGGACAGCAAATTAACCAACAAAGAACTGCTTTGTCTAATGAATCAGGCAGCTATTATAACAAACTTAATACAATGGCTGTTCCAACCCCTCCTTCCACTTCAGATTATACAAAAACTGTTTATAAATTCATGGAAGGAAATGTTACTAATACGATTGATTCCATGATTGCGCAAAAAGACGGTTTTTATTTGGTAAATTATACAAAATCTTATTCCGCTGAATCAGTTATTCCAAACGGAACAGTACTAGTTGTTCGCTCTGAAAACGAAGATAAAACAGGTTTTGATTATTATATTGGGGCAACTAAATTAAGAATTCTCGGTGAAGATTATTCTAATGATACATATTTATCTACTCTTAACACAGATGAGCGCGCAGATGTGCTAAAAAGAGAACAACAATATCAAACATTACTTCAAGAAAAATATAAAGATCAAAATTGGGCTGTAAAATACACAAAAAATTCTGACGGTATATATAACCCAGTATTTTATAGTTTAGAGCAAATCCAAAATTCAAAATATTCTGAAGAAGGAGTTTCTTTAAATGTTATAAAATCTTATATGTATGGTCCGACAACAGAAACTCATGAAATTAAAGGAGCAAAAGCAAGAGCAGAACAAGATTCCAGCGGCCGTTATAAAAATATAATTATTTATTCGGAAGACGGACAAGGTAATGTCGAAGAAACAGAATTTAATTTAGAAGTTACTTCAACAACAGATGAAAATGGCTATAAAGATGCAATGAATAAATATTATTATGATAAACAAGTTTATGAACGCACAGTTCAAGACGTAAATTCAAAACTTGCTCAAGTTCAAGCTCAAGATAAAAGTTTAGAATTAAAATTAAAACGTTTAGACACCGAACAAAGTGCTATTTCTGTTGAAATGGAAGCAATCCAGAAAGTTATTTCTAAAAACATCAGCGATACATTTAAGACATTTGAAGCATAAAATTAGTTAATTAGTATTAATGACCTTTCTAAATATTTGTTATATTATTTATATATATATTAGAAAGGATTTTATATGGCTATTGACAATGCATTAGTTATGATTATGGCAGGAGGAGAAGGCAAAAGACTATATCCTTTAACAAAAGATCGTGCAAAGCCTGCTGTACCGTTTGGTGGCAGATATAGAATTATCGATTTTGTAATAAATAATTTTATAAACTCTGATTTTTATAAAATTAAGGTTTTAACACAATATAAATCGGATTCATTAAACAAACATATTACACGCGGTTGGGCATTGTCACCATTTTTAAATCAATATGTAGATCTTGCACCTGCTCAAATGCGTACGGGAAACGATTGGTATAAAGGCACTGCAGATGCTATTTATCAAAACATTTTTCATATTCAAGATGAAGATCCCCGTTATGTTTGTATTTTTGGCGGTGACCACATTTATAAAATGCAAGTTTCTCAGATGCTTGATTTTCACAAAGAAAAGAAAGCAGATCTTTCTATTTCCGCAATTCCAATTCCAATAGAAGAAGCATCAGAATTTGGTATTATGGAAGTTGATGATGATTGGCGTCTTATAAATTTTGTTGAAAAGCCAAAGCAAAAACCTAAAAGTATCCCCGGGCAGCCAAATAAATGTCTTGCATCTATGGGAAATTATATTTTTGATAAAGAAATATTGTTAGATGCGTTAAACAGAGATGCTCAAATTGAAGAGTCTTCTCATGATTTTGGGAAAAATGTAATTCCAATGCTATTAAAAGAAGGTAAAAATATTAGAATTTACAATTTTGAAGATAATTCATTTCCGGGAATGAGCCCTGCAGAACGCGGTTACTGGCGTGATGTAGGAAGTATAGATGCATATTGGCAAGCTAATATGGACTTGCTTTCATATTCTCCGGAATTAAATTTATATTCAAAAGAATGGCCTTTAAGGACTTTTAACTATAATTATCCTCCGGCAAAATTTGTCTGGGAAGAGGGTGACAGAGTCGGGATGGCAACAAATTCAATGGTTTCAGAAGGTTGTATAATCTCCGGCGGAAGCATATCGCATTGTGTTCTTTCTCCAAAAGTAAGAATTAACAGTTATGCAAATGTTACTGACAGTATTCTTATGGAAAATGTTGAAGTCGGCAGATATTCACAAATTCGCAAAGCAATTATAGATAAAAATGTTGTAATTCCTCCTAATACGGAAATCGGCATAAATAGAGAAGATGATATCCGCAGAGGTTTCCATGTTTCGGAAGGTGGAATTACAGTAGTTCCAAAAGGCGCTATATTGTAAATTTTTATGAATTCAATATATAAATTTGTCAAATAATTTAAAGGGAAAACACTTTATATAAGTGTAGGAATGTGTGTGTATGGCGATACCCGGTGTGAACAGATTTGATAAATTTGCATATTCGACAATGAATAAAATTGTCAATATTCTTCCGTCTGTCACCATTAACAATAAAAAAGTTACTGACAGTATAAAATGGGCAGGACAGCACATTTCTTCTCCACAAAACCGTTTAATCTTAGGCGTGAGCGCTTTAATGAGTCAACCGTTTATTGATCTGCATAATCGCAAGGTAGATGAAGGAACACGTAAAGTTTCGGCCGCAAGAACAGTAGCTAAAATTATTGCAGGTACCGCTACAGGATTTTTTGTACGGTATTATTGCATTAAAGTTATTAATGCCTTCACTAAAAATCCAATTAATTTAAAACCAAATGAAGCATACAAGTCATTTCTTTATCCGAAAAAGATTTTGCACATATCGCAGAAGGGGCTTAAACATTATAAAATGGCGCTGGGTACATTTATATCATTAGGTGTAATGATGTTTACAAATTTTGCGATTGATGCACCGTTAACAAAATTTCTTACAAACAAATTTGTTGCAAAGATTAAAGAAAATGACTCTCAAAACGCAAAGGGGGTAAATAATGCTTAATACCTCTTTTGTTCAAAATATGCTTGCCAAATTTTATAGAGCATACCAAAAAGATCCGGGTACAATGCTTAGACGTACCGGAGTAATTGGGTGGGTTTTGTCATCTATGGCCCAAATTACGGCTATTGTAATGAATGATAAAATACCAAAAGAACAAAAAATGTTTCTTATTCCGCAAGAATTTGCAGATGCTTGTGTTAATATTTTATCTTTTTATCTTGTTACACGTTCTTTTACTGAAATAGCATCAAAATTAGTAAAATGCGGGAAATTAATTCAAAAACCAACTAAAGAATGGCTTTTGAAAAAGGGTTTTGGCGATAAAATAGGCAAATCTGATTTTGATTTATCAAATATAAAACTTCCTTCTACTCAAAGAAGAAGCTATGAGCTTTTTAAAAACGGAATTGACGTTGTTGCAGCAACAATTGGCGCAGTTTTATCATGTAATATAATAACCCCGCTTTTGAGAAATTTATATGCTTCAGAATGCCAAAAGCAAGGAATTGCTCAATATAAAAGAAAAAATGAAATAAATAAACCGCAAACTACTTATATTAGACCAACTATTGAGAATTTCAAATTGAGAGCTTATTCAGCAAATAATAGCGGCTTAAAAATATAAGTATATAAAACCGGCAATAATCGCAAACAGTAATGCAGCAAACATTATTACAATTTTATGAAAATATGTTGTAGAATAAGCTTCATTATTTTGAATTTGAGCTATTATTTGGCGTGAATAATCCAGTTTTGAATTAACTTTTGTTTTATAATAAGAAGAATGAAGTAACTTTTGAAATTTATACATTTCATCAAGTTTTTTTCTGGCTGCCGGATTAGATATAGTTATTTTCTTTATGCGGACATTTTCATTTGGATTTAACTCGTTATCCACGTATGCAGACAAATTTTTTGCAAATTCTGAATTTAAATCGTTATCAGCGCTCGAATTAGAACTGTTATTTTGAGTGTAATTTGACAATATTCTATTATATTCATTTATTTTTTCACGGCAGGCAGGACAATTATCAAGATGTTTATCTATTTCTTCCCGTAATTTTGGGGTTAATCTGTTTTCTATATAAAAATTAATTAATGCACAAACTTGTTCACAGGTTAATTTTTTTTTCATAAAAACTCCTTTAAATATAATTTTTCAAAACTTCTTGCAATTTTATTCTTGCTCTGGAAATTCTTGATTTCACAGTACCAATGCTCGCATTTGTTGTATTTGCGATTTCTTCATAACTAAGCCCCTGAAATTCTCTTAAAACAATCGCAATTTTAAATGCTTCAGGTAAAGCGCGTATTGCTTTTTTTATAAATTTTTCGCACTCGGAAGAAATGCATTTTTCCATTGGTTTGCTTGATTTATCGGGAATATCAATTTTTATTTCAAAATTAAGAGGGGCACAAACATATTCTAAAGAAACAGTTTCAGGAGAACGTTTCTTCTTTCTCATAGAATCATAATATGTATTTGTAACTATATGATTTAACCAACCTTTAAAACATTTTGGATTTTTGAGATCTTGAATATGTGTGGCAATTTTTAACAAAACTTCTTGGGTTAAGTCATAAATGTTTTCATAACTATTTAACATATAACTTAAAGTTGCATATACATCTTGCTGTATTTTTCTTATTAATTCTTCGAGAGCTTTTATGTCTTCTTGCTGTGATAAAACGACTAACTCTTCGGTCGTTAATTTTTTATATGACCGCGTCATAATTTTCTCCTTAATGCGATGTTAAAGGAAAAAATTATTTTTATTATTGGTATTATGGTTCTCGAATAAGGTTATTTTATTAATATAACAATGAGAATTAATTAACTAATTTTCGTCTTAATACGGAATTGTTACCTTGCGAAGATACAAAAAGGAAGTTTCCTGTAATATACATACAATATGGCTTCGGTATATTTTGTATAAATTCTGTGATTACACCATTGGAATCTACTTTCAAAACGTTATCTTTATTGTAATTTGCAATATAAATATTGTTATTATTATCAATAGCTAAACCTATAGGACCATTAATTTTATTACTTTTAATGAATACAATTTTTTTATTATCTTTTCCTATTTTATAAATCAGGTTATCGGCAAAATCTGCAACATAAATATTGTCAAAAGTATCTGTCACAATACCTGTCGGGCTCGAAATATTATCATAAATTTTGTCTGCAGCCTCTTCTGATTTTGAAGTTATGTTTTGCTCAGACAAATTTGTATTCTGTTCTTGAACGCTTGTCGAATCTTTTACTTCCTGCCCAGAAGCTATTTGTGTTTTAGGAGCAGAATTTATTTCTTCAGTGAGTTGATGTGCTTTTTGACCGATTAAAGAATCTTTTGGAATTAATGTAAGATACATCAACGCCCTGTCATTTTGTCCTAATCGATAGCTGATTTCTGCTGCCTTATATACGGATTCATAATCGTCAGGTTTTCTCAAAATAATTTGTTTAAAAGCATTAAGCGCTTCTTCATCATTATTTAAATATTCCATTATTGAGCCTAAATTGTAATAAGCATCAATGTAATTAGGATTTAACGATATAGCTTGCTTAAAACAATTTACAGATTCTTCAATTTGTCCTGCTTTATAAAAATCAATACCTTTATTATATTGCGCTTGAGCTTCTGTTGAAAAGGAAGCGAAACTCACTTGTCCAATTAACAAAACACCCGCAATTAAAAATAAGCTCAATAATTTATTGTATTTCATCAAGTTCCTCTATCATTTTTTTATTTGCTTTCGCAAAATCACTACCTCTAGAAATTATAGCTTTTTTTAATAAAAGTGGCAAGTTTATTGTTTGCATATTTTGATAATTATCCGGAAGCCTTAAACTCCAGTTTTTATCTCCCGATGTTCCCGGTACGTTATAAGTTTGTTCCATATTAAAGAAATCGGTAAAAAAGATCTGTATGTTTTCAGCTTTGCAGGCAAATAATTCAACAAGTTTTGTTTCTGTTAAAAATTCAACATCATTGTTCATTTTTACAATTAAGTCATCTTTATTTTCAACATCACCAAATAAATCTTCAACTAAGTTCTTTACATGTAAATATCCTTCATGTGTTTTAACGATTGATTTTGCCCATAATCTTACAGGCTTATTGTCGTGAGTTCCTGCCATAACCCAACATCTTTCTTTAATATTTTTACATCTGTATGGATCATCCGGCTCTGTTGGCACAGTAAATTGTGTCAATCTCATTCCAAGCAAATCATATTTTTTCATAACCGCTGCAACCGGATTTGTTAAAGTGCCTAAATCTTCACAAACTATTGCATCTTTTGTCAAACCTTCTTCTTTTGCTGCTGCAATAACTATTTTTTCTATTAATCTGCCGTATTGTTCAATTTGTTTTTCTGTTAATGTTTTAACTCTTTTTTCATTATCAGGAGTCAATGTTTCATCAAGGTCTGTTAATTTTGCTATTGCAAAATTCTTTAATTCCGGATGTTCAGGAGAAGAATATAATCTTCCTGCACCTTGCTCGACTTTAGGTTTTTTACCTTTTTTATATACCCAAGGATCAATAAGACCTACAATGTGGTCTATTCTTACACCACCAGGGTTTTCACGAAACATTTTTCTGTATAAATTTTTCATCAAAATTCCCGCTTCGCCCAAAGACCCGTCATTATTATACATTTTGTCAGGATTAATTACAGGGAATCCCCAATCTTGACCATCTTTTGAAAAATAATCCGGAGGACAACCCAAACACCAACCCTCCAAGAAAAGTGATTGATACGCCCAAGTATCACGGTCAGAAAATGCAACTTGACGATCAGCAATCATTTTTAAGCCTTTTGAATCCGCAAATTTCTTGGTTTCCAACAATTGCTTGTATAATACAAATTGTATAAATTTATATCTGTCTATTTCCTTTGAATATTTTTTGGAAATTTCTTCTATGCGATTAGCATATAAGATTTTTTCTTCATTTGATTTTGGATTAAAAAGATTTTTATCTTTTTCATCTTTCCAATTTGGCCAATAATCGTTTTGGTGTTCTATAACCAAAGCTTCATATAAACTGTCCTTATCAAGCCAAAAATCGTTATTTAATTTATAAGATTCAAATTCTTTTTTTAAATTTTTATCACCTTTTTGTAAAAAGTTTTCATAAGCTTCTTCAAGTGCTTCATCCTGTTTTTTTACAATATAAGAATAACTTGTTTTATTAGTGTCCTTATTTGGATTATTTTTAACAATTTCATTAAAGGTTTCTTTTGATAAAATATTATTCCATTTGTCTGTCGTTAAAGATTGCAAATCAATAAATAAGGGATTGTTAGAAAAAATAGTTCCTGTATAAGGAGAAGAATCGGACGACTTTGTCTTTCCTGCAGGCCCTAATTGTATAGCGTCAAATATACCCGACAAATATTCAATTATACCCTTTCCGCCGTTAGAATTAATAGTACCAAATCCGGTATTTTCATTTGGAGCTGCAGGAAAACTGCCATTGTGCATGATAAATACAAGATTTTTTTTGCCTAAAATTTTTAAAGCTTTTTTTACGACGTTGATTTTTTCTTTACTTAACATTGAAACCATATCCCTCTCCTAAATAAAAATATAAAGCTCTTTTTAACAAATTTTCTATTGGGTTCTCGTCCCTTACGAAACTAATTTTCTTTAGAAAACTGGGCCCGGTGGGAATATCGGATTTTGCTGAGCTCGGTCATGCGCTCATTTCGCTATCGCTGCCATTCGCTTTTGACTCTCGCATCTTACGAATTATGCTCGCTATCGCTCGACTCCATTCTACGCAAAATCCTCCTCGAACTACAGACAAAGCTTCGCTTTGTTGGGTTCTCGTCCCTTACGAAACTAATTTTCTTTAGAAAACTGGGCCCGGTGGGAATATCGGATTTTGCTGAGCTCGGTCATGCGCTCATTTCGCTATCGCTGCCATTCGCTTTTGACTCTCGCATCTTACGAATTATGCTCGCTATCGCTCGACTCCATTCTACGCAAAATCCTCCTCGAACTACAGACAAAGCTTCGCTTTGTTGGGTTCTCGTCCCTTACGAAACTAATTTTCTTTAGAAAACTGGGCCCGGTGGG
>CAYVSD010000026.1:0-23846 GCA_964453315.1 uncultured Muribaculaceae bacterium
ATTGAACACCTTTGTTTTTGAATGCTGTACCGCAAGTTACAGGAACAATTTTGTTGTTGCAAACAGCTTTTCTCAAACCTGCTTTCAATTCTTCAACAGTAATTGAATCAGGATCTTCAAAGAATTTTTCCATTAAAGCATCGTCTTCTGAAGCAATAGCTTCAACCATAGCATCGTGGTATTCTTTAGCTTTTTCTTGTAATTCCGCAGGAATTTCTTCTTCTTTAATATCTGTACCTAAGTCATTAGTATAAATTTCAGCTTTCATAGTCATCAAATCAACTAAACCTCTGAAATTGTCTTCAGCACCGATAGGTAACTGAATAGGAACAGCATTTGCACCTAATCTTGTTTTAATTTGTTCTGCAACACGATAGAAGTCTGCACCTGTTCTATCCATTTTATTAACGAATACCATACGTGGAACTTCATATCTGTTAGCTTGTCTCCAAACTGTTTCAGATTGAGATTGAACACCACCAACTGCACAAAATACAGCAACAACACCATCTAATACACGCAAAGAACGTTCAACTTCGATAGTAAAGTCAACGTGTCCCGGGGTATCAATAATGTTAATTTGGTGTCCTTTCCATTCAGCAGTAACTGCTGCAGATTGGATTGTAATACCTCTTTCTCTTTCTTGTTCCATAAAGTCTGTAACAGCTGCACCATCGTGAACTTCACCTAATTTGTGAGTTTTACCGGTATAGAACAAAATACGTTCTGTTGTAGTTGTTTTTCCGGCGTCGATGTGGGCAGCAATACCAATGTTTCTAATTTTTTCTAGTGGAGCTGGTCTTCCCATTTTTCTTTTCCTTCTTTTTTTATTATAAGTGTACTAACCATTTGCTATTTATATTTAATGTCGAGATAGCAATCTCGACCTGTAAAAATTATCACATAAACATAAAATTTTTCAAACTGTATTGATTTTATACATTAAAAATTGTAAAATACAAAAAAGGGTTTATATGGATTTCTACGGAATTAACGCAATCAACAGTGCAAGTACGAACATTGATTTTTTTACTATTCAGAAAATTTTAACATCACAAAATATTTCTGATAGTAAAAAAATTAAATTTATTAATGATAACAAACCCCAAATTGAAAGAATGGTTAAACAGAAAATTTCGTCACCGGAATTTCAATACCTTATGAAAAACCGTAAGCTCGAAATCTTTAAACCTTTAAAAAATTCTTACACAAAACGAGGAGATAAAATTCTGCTCGCACAAACTTTAAATATCCCTGTTTCAGAAGTTGAACGATATATTGAAGATTTATCTCAAGAACTGAATGACCTTAAATCATTAAAAGAAATATCACCTGAAACTATTAATATAATAAAAACTTATGTATACAGACACGGAAAAAAAGAACAACTCTTAGCTTTTCTTGATAATGAATTAAGCGATACTCAGAGTATACTAAATTCATTATATAATACTCTGTCATATAATACCGGAGGCGTCGCAGATTATTTTGCAAGACCTATTCATCATTTAGATAATCATACAATGTTTAATATTTACAATATAATTGATAAAAATTTGCATTCAGCAAAAACCAGAGGCTTAATAACCGAACCTGAAAGAACTGAAGCGGCACAAAACGCTCTTATACAAATTTACTATATTCAAAACAATCAAAGATTTTTAAATGCTTTAAAACTAAAAAGAGCTTTAAGTTAAATTCCGACACTCAGCCCTGCGCAAATATTAATAGACTGACCGGTTACACCTTTTGCCTCGTTGGATATTAAATATTTTATCATACCGGCTATTTCTTTCGGATCAACAAAACGTTTTTGAGGAATACAATCAAGTATTTCTTCTGTTGTAAAATCGCTTTCATTGATTGAATCTTTACCCAATTCCGTATCAACCCAACCCGGATTAATTGTATTTACAGTTATTCCAAATTGTGCAAGTTCTAATCCAACAGCCTTAGAAAGCCCGATTAACCCTGATTTAGTTGCAGAATAAAGGCTTGCATGAGCTTCGCCCATAACTCCTGAAATAGAACCTATATTAATAATCCTTCCAAAATTTTTACTTTTCATATACGGAACAGCTTTATTCATCAAATAAATTGGAGCTTTTAAATTTACTGCAACAATATGATTTAACTTATTCATTGTTGTTTTATCGATATCGGAATAAATGTATTCCCCAGCGTTGTTAATTAAAACATCTATTTTATTTTCGACAATAAAATCGCCGAGTTTTGCAAGTTCATAATCGTCTGACAAATCACATAAAAAATATTTTTCAGGCTTTAATTCTTGTAAGGCTTTTTCATTTCGTGATGTCACATATATTTTACCAAGTTTTTTTAATTCTTGGGCGATAACTTTTCCTATTCCTTTTGAGGCTCCGGTAATAAGTATATTCACTTTTAACTCCTTATAAGCTTTTGTACAATATATGATGCCATAAAAATTCCCGAACATGAAGCAACAAAAGGAGTTGATGACGGAATAATTTTATTAAATTCGATATTTTCGCCGGAGTTTGTTATTATTTGTTCAAGTTCTGTTATTTTTTTCTGAACAAAAGGTTTTTCTCTGCTGCAAACAAATGTTATTCCTTCTGTGATTTCATGTTTTTTTAATTGATATATTATGTTAGAAACAAACGGAGCATTTCGATTTTCAATATCTTTTAAATCTGCAATATAAAGTTTTGTCGGATCAATCCTATTACCTGCACCCATTGAACTGATTATAGGAATTTTATTTTTATAACAATTTACTAAAAGATTAATTTTAGAACGCATTGTATCAATTGCATCTGCCACATAATCGCAAGATAAAATTTCTTCACTATAAAAATCATTAATAACTGACAAATTGATTTGAGGATTTATATCTTTTAATCGTTTTTCTAAAATTTCTGTTTTCTTTTGACCAATTGTAGAATGTAAAGCAATTATTTGCCGATTAATATTTGATTTTGAAATTTTATCAAAATCAATAATCGTAAGTTCCCCTATTCCTGCTCTTGCAAGAGCTTCCGCGCAATATCCGCCGACTCCGCCAAGTCCGACTATCGCAACATGTTTTGAGGCAAGAATATCCTGTTTTTCTTCTCCCCAATAAAGTTCGTTACGTGAAAAAATTTCCACTTATTTTACAATCCCAAAGCCGATTAAGAATGAACATATAATAAATATTGCGCAAACAATACCTGTCAACTTATTCAAACCTTTTTCGGCACTTTTTTGAGATGCAAATATATGAGATGCTCCTCCAATTCCGCCGATTCCGTCACCTTTTGGCGAATGCATTAAAATTAAAACTATTAAAAGAAGTGCTGAAACTGTAGCAATTCCCCACAATATATTAACCATTTTTACTTTTCTCCTTTTTTAATAAAATGAGCTCTTTTTGAATTTAATTCAATATTTTCAAATGTATATAATTTTGCAGGTCTTTTTGACGAAGATTTAGTATATTCTTCAAGTTCGATAAGACCGTGAGTAGAAAGAGCTTTTTTTCTAAAATTTCGTTTATCCAATTTCTTTTGCATAATTAGCTCGTAAGCTTTTTGCATTTCAGTAAGAGTAAATTTTTCCGGCAATAATTGATATGCAACCGGGCAAATTTCTAATCTTTCACGAGTTCTCTTCAAAGAATATTGTATAATTTCTTTATGGTCAAAAGCCAAGGCCGGTAAGTCTTCTACCTTGTGCCAACCCAAATCTGCAGAAGATACAATTTTAATATCTTCTGAGCGCACTAAAGCAAAATACGCACAAGTAATTACACGAGAATTAGGGTGTCTTAAAGGATCCCCAAATGTATACAACTGCTCAAGATAAATATTATCAACCGCAGTTTTTTCTTTTAATACACGCAAAGCGGCATCATCAAGATTTTCAGATAATCTTACATAACCACCGGGGATTGCCCATTTGCCTTTAAAAGGTTCATTTTCACGTTTTACCAACAATACTTGAAGTGCATTATTTTTGATAGTTAAGATTACAACGTCGACTGTTATCTCGTGTGTTTTTGTCTCATTAAACATTACTATATATTTCCTTCTCAAATACTATTATAAACATGATAATTTTCTTCACTTAGTGTCTCAAAATTATTAATATTTGTTAACAAACAAGTATGAAATATGCATTATTTATATACTTTTAAACTTTATATAAATAAGGGAAAATATTAAAGGGAAACATGGGATATTTCAGATATATCGAAAATTTAAACTATTGTGCGCCTTCAAGAGCGCGAATAGACAGCATATATTCACAGCCGCTTGGAAATGCTGATATGCCGTTACAATCAGGCTTATTAGCTCCTCCTAAATTGATTTTTTCATCAAACTTAAGCTCATCAAGTTCAAATTATTCATTAAATTCCGCAAGTAGTAATTCTTTATTTTCAAGTAATTCAATTTATGATGATGGAAAATCAGAATTAAAGCCGGGATTGTTTAAAGGAAGGCTTGCCGGAAAAGAGGCATTAGTTTCAAGTATTTGTAAAAAATATAATGTGTCACCGGCACTTGTAGCTTCTATTATCGGTCTTGAATCCGGATGGGGTACAAGTAATTTGGCAATGCATAATAATTTTATGGGATATAGAGCAGCAGGAGATTTGGGCAAAAATGAAAAAGGTTTTGGATATTTTTCAACAATAGAAAAAGGGCTTGAGGCTGCTATCAAAAACCTTGCCGGATATACTCGTTTTTCAGATGTAAATAAAGTCGATTTTAATAATCTTGATTCTATTGGCCGCCATTATTGTGAAGGAGGCGTTTGGGCCGATAGAGTTCGAAATATGTATAACTCAAATGTTGTAAGATATCTTGCGTAATAAAAATATATAATTTCTTGAAGTGACATGTTTTTTAATGTAACCTTTTTCATGTAAGTGATTTTTGAGAAAGGGAAAAATGGAAAAGGGGTATATTGACAACGGTTTTATTGTGGATTTGAGCCATGCCGCAAAAACTTCCGAAATTATTTATGAATTATCAAGAATTCTGGATATGCCGGAATCAAAAGGAAAACATATTTGTTTAAAATTAGGTTCAATAAATCTCTCTCAAAGTGAATTGGCGAGCATCAATGCACTTGTGGATTTAATGGAATCAAAATTGGCTTGTATAAGTACGAGTTCAACTCAGACTTTAGACGCTGCAAATGATTTAGATATTAAAATTTCAGAATTTACAAATGAAGTTAGTGCTCCTGATTTTACTAAAAATGACGAAGTTGAAGGGGCCTTAGATAATATATTCGGGTCAACGGAACTTCCAAATAAAGATGATATAAACGTTGTAAAACACAATGATGATATTGATGTCGAAACTATTGACGGAAATGATGAAGAAATTGTAAAACAAAGGGAAGAAGCCGAAAATCTTCCGACATTATATATCAGAAAGACTATCCGCTCAGGGCAAAGTATTTCTTCTGACGGAAATATAATAATTATTGGTGATGTAAACCCCGGTTCTGAAATTATTGCAAAGGGTGACATTACTGTTTGGGGAATTTTAGGCGGAATTGCACACGCAGGTTCTGACGGAAACAATTATGCAAGAATACGCGCGCTAAAACTTAATCCTGTTCAAATAAGAATAGGTGAAATTTTTGCAAGACGCCCGGATTCTGTGAATATGCCGTATATTCAAAAAACAAGTGAATATATACCTGAAGAAGCATTTGCTTTTAAAGGAAGTATTGTAATAAGAAAGATACACAACGAGAATTAAGGAGATATAAATGAGTGGCAGAGTAATAGTAATTACATCCGGAAAAGGCGGAGTCGGCAAAACTACCACTAACGCAAACATTGGTACAGCTCTTGCAAGAGCTGGTAAAAAAGTCGTTATGATAGACACCGACCTCGGTTTAAGAAACCTAGACTTACTGTTAGGTTTAGAAAATAGAATTGTATACACAATTGTTGATGTCGTGGAAGAACGCTGCAAATTAAAACAGGCATTGGTTAAAGATAAAAGAAATCCTAATTTATGCTTACTTGCTGCAGCCCAAACACGTGATAAAACCGCAGTTTCAGAAGAACAGCTAAAAGACATTTGTGATCAGTTGAAAGAAAAATTTGATTTCGTTCTTGTAGATTGTCCTGCAGGTATTGAACAAGGCTTTCAAAATGCTGTAGCAGGCGCAACTGAAGCAATTGTTGTTACCACTCCTGAAATGTCCGCTGTTCGTGACGCAGATAGAATAATCGGACTTTTGGAGGCAAAAGAAGAAATAAAATCTTACAAATTGCTTTTAAATCGTTACAGGCCAAATATGGCAGCATCTAAAGATATGATGAGTAAAGACGATGTTGTTGAAATTCTTTCCGCAGAACTTATCGGTATAATCCCTGAAGATACAGGAATTATTACTTCTACAAACAAAGGTGAACCCGTTGTTAACGAAGAAAATTCTCCTGCAGGCAGAGCATACAGAAACGTTGCAGAAAGAATAATGGGTAACGATGTTCCGTTTATTGATTTTGAAGAAGAAGCAAAAGTTTCAACTAAAATTAAAAAGTTCTTCTCAAAATTCCTGAAAAAAGGAAAGGAGAACTAATATGAGCGAAAATATATTTACAGAATTATATAACAAAATCTTGGGATTATTTGGTCAATCTATCCAAAAAGAAGAGTCAAAAGACGTTGCCGTAAACAGATTACGCGTTGTTTTAATGCAGGATAGAACAAATCTTACTCCTGAACTTTTGCAAAGAATGCGCAAAGAATTAATTGAACTCTTGTCTAAATACGTTGAAATGGATAAAGAAGCTCTTGAATTAAACTTCGAACAAGAAGGGGAACAAATGGCTTTGATGCTTTCAATTCCTGTAGTTCGTGCAAAAGATGAAGAAGAAATTGAAGCTGCATTGAAAGCGGAAGAAGAAGCTAAAAAATCAACCGAATCAGATGAAGAAGAAGCAAATGAAAAATCTGAAGAAGACGGTGAAGAAGATAGCGACGATGATGAAACAGAAGACGATGATGTTGAAGAGGCAAAATCAGATGATTTAGCTGCGGCGGAAGATAAAGAAGAAGATATCGAGCCAAGTGACTCTGAAAAAGAAGAACAAAGCGAAGAAACAGAAGATATAAAAACTGAAGAAGAGCAAAAACCTAAAAAACAAAAATCCGAAAATTAAGAATAAATAAAAGAAGCCCCGAAACATTATGTTTCGGGGCTTCTTTTATTTATTCTAGTATAATTAGTCCCTACTTACTAATCTGCTACGCAAACCGCCCTGGTACCGAAATTGTCACGCTCGTAGTCTCCCATGAATGTTTCCGAACTGTAGAAGTCCCGGCCGCACGCGTTTTCAGCGGCGTTCTCTGAACTGGACCACAAGGTGTACCCGGAGGAGTCTAGGCCGGAAAGAGAAGATGGAATTGCTTCGCCTGAACCAATATTGCCTGCGCCGTATTCTATGTTATATGTTTCTGTGAAGCTGCCGCCTCCTTGTTTGCCACCGTATAATGCTGTTGCTATTGATGTTAATTCTGCATTTGTTGGTAATCGACCGCCTGAGTCTTTGCATGTTTTCATTGCACCTGCCCAGTAGTCTGGGTCATAGTAACATTCATTTATTCCGTATTTAGATTTATTTTCTTCACATTCTGCCTTTGTCATTGGTGTTGGAACTGCGGCATTAGATATTAGTTTTACTCCACCAATTGTTGCTAAGACTGCTGGACCTTTTTTAATATTTAATGTTGCATTGAATGTTAATAGGTCTTCGCCCATTTTATTTGGTTTTCTGGTTCCGTTTAAATCATATATACCTGCAATGCATGGATTCTCTCCGATATCTCTGTCTAATTTACCTTCGTCTACAAGGCAATCTAATTTATATGTAGCGATTACTACCGTTCCATCGCCCATGACAAAGCTTGCTATATCTTTAAATCCTTCGTCTTCTGTTTTACCTAATTCTTCTGCTGTATTTATATCTTTTACATCTACGCTGTCTTCTTTGTTATCTGATGTTGTATACAGTATAGAGTCATAAGGTACGCAATCTCTTGTATGAGATGCGTCACAGATTTTTGCCATTTTTAAATGTTTACCTAATCCGTTACGTAAGAAATCTTCTGTTGATGAATAAGTATTATTTAATTCACCTGCTGTTCTTGTTAAATTAAGACCTTTTAATACTTTTGCTTCAAATACTTTCTTTTGGTTTTCTGTAACTTTTTCATTAATCTTTGCAATCAACGTTGGTATCGTCATTGCTGCAACTACTCCGATGATTGCTAGGGTGATCAAAATTTCTGCTAACGTGAATCCGTTACCAACCCTTTGTAGCATGTTTGTGTGCGTAGCACTTTCTGCGAGTGTGAAGGCCATCTTTTTATATTTACCCCTACCCCTGTGCGTAGCACCTTCTGCCAACGTGAAGCCAAATTTTTTGTTCATAACTCCTGCCTTTCTTGTAAAATTAATTCAATAAAATGGAACTTTTTGTATTATTATAACATGATTGTTGTAATTTTTCAATCATTTATTATATAAACATGAATAAAATCTACCTTTTTTAACGAAGAATATACTATATACTTAGATTATGAGTAATGTTCTTTCATTAAGCGAGCAGGTAGGTAAACGTATAAAAGAACTTCGCGAAGCCCAAAATATAAAGCAGTTTGAGCTTGCGGAAAAATTGGATATTGAGCCTACAAATCTCAGTAAAATTGAAAACGGAGTTTATTTACCAAGAGAAGATAAATTAAAAAAAATTGCATACGTGTTAAACGTAGAAATTAAAGATCTTTTTGATATTGATCATATAAAGAGCCGAAAAGAGCTTATAAATTCTATTTCAGAAATTATAAATAATCTCAACGACAATGAATTAATGTTTTATTATAAAGTTTTAAAATCTCATAGAGAGTTATTAACTTAAAATTTGCGCACAAAATAATTCGGATCATTCTTTAATTCATTACGAACTATATTTAATTTTTCATCATTAATATTTCTGGTTAAAATCTTAGCAGCTTTTTCACGAATTGTATATTCTTGAATATTTTTAGCTCGTAAAATAATCTCACGCAATTTTGCTATGTCAATTTTATCCCAAAATACATAAATGGTTTCCAAGCTCCAATATAACTTAAAAGCTTCCTTATTAACTTTATATTTCCCGTCTTGAAAATCAAATTTTTCTACGACATCAAGCAAAGATAAAGTTAAATTCACTAAAGCGGGACAAAATTTATTGCAAAAGACATCGCAATCACGCAAATTTGAAATAGCGCTAATTACGTTTCTGCAAATATTGCCATTAATATCAATAACCGCATCGAGAAAAATTTTATAACTATTGCCGTCTGAAAAATATTTTGTCATTTCAGAATTTGACATAAATTCAGACAAGCGTAAAGATACAGCTTCTCGTATTTTCCCATCTTGGCCAGTCAGGTTTGATAATAAAATTTGAGCATCTTGTTTAGAATTTATAGAATCAAGCTTTAATGCTGCAATTTGTTTTTGCACAATATTACCGGATTTTAATAGCTCTAAAAGTTCGTTATGAGTATACTCTTTTTCATAAAATTTCAAAGCTTGAATAAAATTTTCATCTAAATTTGTATAATAACCGTTATTCAAATTTTACTCCTTAAAATCCTCGCAATCTAAGTATAACACAAAGCACAATGATTTTTCTTTCTAAAATCATTTATATATATGATACAAGTAAACACCATTTGATTATAATAAATTAAGGAGAACACTATGGGAAATATAATATCAATTTTGCAAGAAATATTTATGGGAAAAGAAGATGATTGTGCTCAAGTAGGGTTATCGTCTTTGCGCGGAGTTACAAATCCCGTAAAAAAAACAATTAAAAAAACTCATACTCCTAAAGAATTAAAATTATCAGACTTGATGAGAAAAAGTGTTGTAAATTCATAATAATTACAATTTTTCTTCTATCTGAGAGAAAAATTCATTATACGGTGCAGGCTTATTAATTCGGATAATTTTTGTTGGCGCTTGAGTCCTGAATGCAAATCCGTCTGCATTTTGTAAAACTTTTTCAACAAAAACAAAACGTACAGAAGTTTTATCTTCATCATAAGGTTGAACTAGCACATTTGCATTAACTTCCACGGTTTTATCTCTCAATTCATACATTACTCGTCGTGTCGGATTTATCATTGTGCCAACCGTTGTTCCATAAGAAAACGCAGTATAAGCGCCAGCCGCTGCAACGACTGTTGACCAACCCAAAACACGACGTTTATTTGAAAATTTTTCTTTGAAATCTTTTTTTGCTCTTATAAATCCTAAATTAAAATCAATTTCCTCCACAATAAACCCGCTGTCTTGTAAAGTATTTACTGCAGCAAGCATAACTTTATGATTATCAGATTGATCAAAAACATGAGTTTGCATCTCGCGCATTTGTTGCACTGTTTTTTTACGGGCAAAAGCGCAATTGCATGATGTAAAAAATGAAATTAATATTAATATAAGGGCAAAAAACTTTTTCATTCTTCTTTTAGATTTTCTTCCTGTTTTTGGTTATCATCAGTTGTTTTTGTTTCTTCAATGTCCTTTTTAGTTTCAGCATTTTCTGTTGAAATATTCTTTGAATCAGTGTCACTTTCTATTTCGGGAGCTGAAGTCTCCGTCTTAGAAGTTTTTTTCTTTTTTTCTTTTTTTACAGATTTTTCAGCCTTTTCAGGCTCTGTTTGCAATTCAGGGGTGTCTGTTTCTTCAATATTATCCTGTTTTTGTTCTTCAACTTGTTCAATCTTTGTATTTTTTTCTTGTTTTTGCACGCCTAAAGCAGAATCAATTTTGTCAAAAAATTCTTTATAATACTCTGCATCATTAATATCGTCAATAAATTGAGCTGTTCCGTATGTATTTAATAATTTGCGTCTAAAAGTAACTCTAACTTTTAAATCTTGATTGTATTGGGTAAAATTTGCTGTTGTTTCAACAGTCGCGACATTGACTCCGTTAAAATTTAGTCTTGATTTTGTCAATCCGAATTCTTTTGAAATGTCTACAGAAGAATCTGAAATATCAAAATCCTTTGCACCATATATGAACCCGAGTAAAGAATTTACATTATAAACAATAAAACCTTCATCCTGATATACATTCAATATTGCTTTCATAACAGAATCTTTATCAACGCTGTTATATGTGCGAGTTTGAAATTCTCGCTTTTGTAATTGTTTCATAGGTACAATTACCGTTTCAGATTGTCTTTTTTTTGCGCTTGCAGGAAGCGGCAATAAACATAAAATAAATAAAATTGATAATATTTTTTTCATAATCTTCCCTATTCTTCTTAATATTATAGCAAAAAAATTGTCAGTAATTTTTTAAAATTTTTTTAGTTTTGCAAAAGACGCATCCATAGCTTTTTTCCCAAGTTTTCCAAAATCAATGGTATACATTACGCTTTCGCCGATATGCATAACATCTGTAATATGTCCTACTCCCATTTGTTCATGAAACACTCTTTGTCCAACGTCAAATACTTCTGTAATAATTCTGGATGCTTCGCGTTCTTCTTTCTTTTTACGAGCTTCTTCCTGTTCTCGGGCAAGACGTTCTCTGCGTTCTTGTGCCATTCTTTTAATTTTATTGTCTTCAAAAAACGCTGCAATTTTTTCTTCTTCGCGTTTTTTATTTATTGCAGACTTTATAATAATTTTTTTAGGAGAAGTTCTATTTGTAGCTAAAGAACGTCCTGCAGGGGCTTTAAATCCTGTGCCAAAGCCTGTTGTAGGTCTGACAAAACCATCCGGATCTGAGTGAACATTTGACTCGCGAACTTTGGAAACTGCGCTTCTAAATGTAGAACGACCTTCTGATTCGCCATATCCATCAGATTCTATGAGATTTTGCGGAATTTCTTCCAAAAATCTTGACGGGTTGTAATATCTATATTCTCCCCATGTTTGACGACGTTTTGCGCTTATCAAATATAATTTTTCCTGAGCTCGTGTAATCCCGACATACATAAGTCTGCGTTCTTCCTCAATTTCGGTATTTGTATTAAGGCTTCGCTGACTTGGGAAAATTCCTTCATCCAATCCTGCAATAAAAACTATAGGGAATTCAAGACCTTTCGCGGAATGCAAAGTCATCATAGTTACATTATTTGATTCTTCTTCCATGTTGTCTAAGTCTGAAACAAGGGCAACTTGTTGTAAAAATTCTCCCAAATAATTATCTTCTTCTTCAGGTATAAATTCTTCTGCAACGTTTACAAGTTCTTGAAGGTTTTTTATATCATCTTCATATTCAGGGTTAGAGATAGCCTTTTCTTGTAATTCGGCAAGATAACCGGATTTTTCTATAACCGCCGTAACAAAATCTTTTAAAGAATACGTATTTTGAGCTTTTTGAAAATTATGAATAAGGGTTGCAAAATCTTTTAATTTTGAGCATGTTTTAGCGTTTAAGTCTTCACATTCGTCGCAAATTTTTATTGCTTCAAACAAACTGATGTCCTGCTTAGATGCAAAGTCGGCAAGATGTTTTATTGTGGTTTCTCCGATTCCTCTTTTTGGAATATTTATTATTCTGCGCAAGCTTTGAGAATCTTCTGTGTTATTAATTAATTTTAAATAACATAGAACTGTTTTAACTTCAGCTCTGTCATAGAATTTTGTACCACCATAAATTTTATACGGAACGCCCAAAGCTATACATGCCTCTTCAAGGGCTCTTGATTGGTTGTTTGTACGATAAAGTATTGCAAACTTGCTATAATCTCCGCCTGCTGTACGTTTTATATTACGTACAATATAATTTGCTTCATCAGCTTCATCTGAAGCTGTGTACAAACTGAGTTTTTCACCTTTCCCTTTATTTGAGTATAAATTCTTTTTTACACGTTCATTGTTATTTTCTATAACATAATTTGCGGCATTTAAAATATATTCTGTAGATCTGTAATTTTGTTCGAGCTTGATAAGTTTTGTGTTTTTGTAGTCGTTTTGAAAGTTTAAAATTATTGTGAAATCTGCTCCACGCCACGAATATATAGACTGATCAACATCACCTACAACACAAAGTGAACGCTCCGGTGGAATTTGCTCATTCATATTTGTATAAAGCATTTTAACAAGTCTATATTGAGCAAGGTTAGTGTCTTGATATTCATCTACCATAATATGTTGAAATCTGTCAAAATATTTTTGACGAACCTCTTGATTTTGTTCCAAAAGTTTGACAGTCAGCATTAGCATATCATCAAAATCAATTGCATTATTAGCATTGAGAGTTTTTTCATATTCTTCAAAAACAGAGGCAATTCTTTGAGATTTAAAATCTCTTGCATGAGTCATAAAATCTGTAGCATCCTGCATTTTGTTTTTTGCGTTGGAAATTACTGTTTTAACGAGCTTTGCAGGGTATAATTTTTCATCTAAATTTAATTTTTTTACTGCTCTTGTAATAATTTGATTTGTGTCAGAATCATCATAAATCGTAAAATTTTTATCCATTTTTTTGCCGGTAGCGGTGTTATATTTGTCTATATTTTCACGCAAAATTCTTCCGCAAATCCCGTGGAAAGTCCCAACCCACATGCTTTTTACGACATTTTCTCCGAGAATTTTACCAAGGCGCTCTTTCATCTCTTTAGCGGCTTTATTGGTAAAAGTAACAGCTAATATATTATAAGGTTTTATTCCTTTTTGAATCATGTAGGCTATGCGGGTTGTCAAAACTTTTGTTTTGCCTGAACCTGCACCCGCTAATATTAACAAAGGTCCTTGGGTTGTTTGAACAGCTTGAGCCTGTTCGTTATTAAGATTTTCTAATAGATTTTCCATGCCCTCTTCCCAAATCAAAAAAAATATGCTATACTTATAGCATATTCAAAAAATAAAGTAAAAGCAATCAGAAAGTAAAGGGGAAAAATGTTAGACAGTGATACGGAAATTTTTATGAATTCGGATGACAACAATGATGCAGAAGCACAACATTCGATTGTAGTACCTATTGATGAAGAAATGGATACCGTAAAATCAGGCTCTCCAAATACAGTTGACGAATTGGCCATGGAGCTTGCTACAATTAAACAATCCGCAAAGAAAATTGCAATCATAGGGAGTAGAAACCTTCCAATCACTCACCAACAAATGATAGAAACTCTTGCAACAGCGCTTGTTATGCAAGGAAATACAATTATAACTTCAGGGGGCTCTTCAGGAACTAATGCTGCTGCAATTCGCGGTGCAATGAAAGCAAATCCAGATAAATTAAGCGTAATTTTGCCGCAAACTATTGGTCAACAGCCTAGCGATGTTCAAGATCAGCTTATTGGTGTTCCAAATATTATTGAACACGCAGATAGAGCAATGATGACACTTGCAGATGCTTCAAGAGTTTGTAACAGAGAAATTATTGACGATTGCAATCAATTGATTTGTTTTTTATCTCACACCAGTAAAACTCTTCATAAAGCTGTTCAATATGCGGAAGAAGGACATAAAGTTATTACCGTATTTTATTTAGACTAGGTTTTTTATGAGCGAAAATTTAAAAAAAATAACAGGTAAAAATCCTCAAGATTTTGAACCTGTTGCTTATAGTCTTATAAATCAGCCTGATGTAAAACTGTTTGAAGAACTTGTTTTGCATGAAGATTTTTTGTTTGATTTTGTTAAACAAAATGTTGCGAATCGTTTATCTAAAGTATGTAATAAGAAAAATTATCTTAATTTATTAAAGTTGATGAATTTTTATTCGCCTTCATATGAGGATTTTATTGTTTCTACTCTTGTAAAATATGCAGATGATGATTTAACGGATACAATGCTCGAACTTTTGGAAAATGGAAGCGAGAATGAAAAAACCTATTGTGCAAAATTCTTTTCTTATGTTCAGGATCCATTGTCAATTGATAATTTAAGAGCAAATGCATATAGTGAAAATGTTTATTTAAGTTCAAATTGTGCTTCTACGCTTGCAAGTATGAAAGATGATATTTCTTATAATGAGGCTGTCAAAAAGCTTGGCAGTTCAGATGATTTCGAAGTTCTTGAAGGTGTCAGATTTTTGGTTTCTTACGGGGAAAAAGAAGCATTTGAGAAAATATATTCTGTAATTAAAACGTCAGCTTTTGCAGAAAATATTGCAGCAGAATTGGTATATCTTGTTCCCGTTTCTCAAATTTTACAAGAAAACTTTAATTCCGGATTATATATTTTAAACTTGATAATAAACGGTTTAGGTGAGATTTCTTCATTATCTCAGATTTTTGATTTTCAGCTATATGAAGTTTTAGAAAAACTTTTAAATAATGAAAAAGCCGCGACTATATTATTAAATGCGTACGAAAAATTTAATATATTAACTGAAAATGATGAATATTTATATGATGAATCAAAAGAAACTAAGCAAGAGGTGTTTGAAATTAAAAAGTTATTATCTTCTTTAAATATTGATAATTTGCGTAAAATTTCGGATAATGAACTTAATCAAGACAGTCAATTTGTTTTTACGGCTCTTGAATATACAACAAATAGTGAAAAAGTTCGTTCTTTGTTAAATAGTAAAAACCAAACGCTTATTTTAAAAGCTATTGAAATTTTGAAAAGATTGAATACAATTACTGATGGCGATAAAACAATTGCGTTAAATAACACAACAAATGAAAATATAAAAAGTATTATAGCTGCAATATAGGAGAAATTTAAAATGAGTATTATAATTTCTGAAAACAGTCAGGTTCCTCAAGGTTTCCGTCGTTTGTCGGAAGAAGAAATTGTGCGGGATTACCTTAAATTTGATATAGATGGGAATTGTATTGTTACCAAAAACGAATGGATGTTTACGTTGTTAGAGTGCTTGTCAAAAGATCTTAAATCTTTAGAAAATGAAGGTCCGGATTCTATTATGAAGAAAATTCAAGAATTTTCCGATGAATTTGATAAATATGATACTGATGGCAGTAAACAGCTTGAATTTAAAGAATATAAAGAGATTTTATTAAATAATATTTTAATTTCAGAATAAAGAAGAAGCGGCGCAAGGGAAAATCCCTTGCGCCGCTTACTTCATACTGATGATTAGTCAAACACATAGCTGATTAAAGCTGCTTCGCGAGCTTGTTTAATAGCTTTTGCAATCATTCTTTGGTGTGCTGCGCAGTTTCCTGTGATTCTTCTAGGAATAATCTTTCCTGCTTCTGTTAAGTATCTTCTTAACTTAGTAACATCTTTGTAATCGATTTCTGTTACTTTGTCTGCACACAAACTGCAATTTTTGTGTTTTTTCTTATCTTCTGTTCTTGCCATTTTTTTTATTCGCCTTTCTAGCCTTTTATTTGTAATAATTCAGCATGGCTGCTGAAACTTTTTTTACTCCGACAACACCGGCTTACGCTTTATTTGCCTGTGCAATCAAAGATTGCTTCGCTCCTTCAGCTTCGCTTCCGTCGCAACGGCGCTTCGTAATGTTTCGCGCCCTGCCGTCATTGCTTTCGCAAAGCCGCTCCGGCGCTACACACCGGCTTACGCTTTTAGAATGGTACTTCTTCGTCATCCATCAAGACATCTGTATTAGATTCAACGGATTGTTCCATTTCGCCAAATTGTAAAATGTCTTCAGATGAAGATGCTTGAGATTGAGGAGCCGATGCATCTATGATTTCGACTGTAGAAGCATCAATTTCAAAAACTTTTTTTTCGGTTCCGTCATCTCTTTGGCTTGTTCCTGTCTGAAGTCTTCCAGCTACTAAAACGCGCTGATTTTTTGTTAAATTAGAAACATAATCAATTAATGCTTGTCTTTTACATATTACACGAACAAGTAATTCTTCCGTTGTTCCAATATTTAAAACAAAATCAGAAACTGCAATATTACTTTGCGTATAACCTGTTTTAGGTGCTTTATATACGGTTCCTGTTACTGCTGCTTTTGCTAATGACATTAGTTTTTCCTTTTCTTTAATTAAACTGAAGCAACTTCTGCCTGTGCAATCAAAGATTGCTTCGCTCCTTCGGCTTCGCCTCCGTCGCAACGGCGGTTCGTAATGTTTCGCGCCCTGCCGTCATTGCTTTCGCAAAGCCGCTCCGGCGCTACACACCGGCTTACGCTTTACCCGCCTGTGCAATCAAAGATTGCTACACACCTGTTGATGCTACTTCCATAAACATTGTACGAAGAATATTGTCATTTAATCTTAATTGTCTTTTAAATTCTGCTACTTTGTCAGCCGGCAAAGATAATATTGATGTCGTGAAGTAGCCGTCTCTGAAGCCTTGAATATCATAAGCTAATTTTTTTCTTCCGGCTTTATCTAAAGATTCAACTTTACCGCCAAAATCTGCAATAATAGAGTTGATTTTTTCGATAAGTTTATCAACTTCTTCTGTGTCTAAATTCGGTTTAAATACTGTCATTAATTCGTATTTTCTCATTTATTTTCTCCTTTTATTCTTTATTTTTTAGTGCAATCAAATATTATCATGAAAAATTTTTTTTTTACAACATATATTCTGCTGTAAAACTATATTGAGCTGGACCTGTTAAGAAAACATCCTGTTTCATATTGGTCTTATTCCCGCGCCATTCAACGTTTACAACCCCGCCCGGTAAATTAACTTTTACATTACCTTCTGTTAAGTTATTTAAAATAGCCGCAACAACTGCTGCACATGAACCTGTCCCACAAGCTAATGTTATACCGCATCCTCTTTCAAATACGCTTAATTCAATTTCGTTTCGAGAGATAATTTTTACAAATTCTACATTTGTTTTTTCTGGGAAATAAGGATGTTTTTCAATTTCCGGTCCATAAGTTTGAGCCATTTTCATTGTATCTTCATTCGTAAAAATTATACAATGAGGGTTGCCCATTGAAACAGGAGTAATTTCAAACGTTTTATCCTGTATTGTAATATTTTTTTCACCTTTGAATGGGATTTTTGATTCTTCCAAAATAGGATTTCCCATATTAACTTTTATATTCCCGCTATCAAGTATTTCCGGTTTGATAATTCCAGCGAGAGTCTTTACGGTAAAAGATTTCTTGTTGACAAGTTCTCTGTCGTAAACATAACGGGCAAAACATCTCATTCCGTTTCCGCACATTTGTGCAGTTGTGCCGTCAGAGTTATAATATTCCCATTTTATATCAGTTGTTCCGTCTGATTTAAACGGAATAATTAAACCATCTGCACCTATCCCAAAATGACGGTCGCATACATTTTTTGCAAGTTCTCCCAACGAAAGTCCTGTTTTTTTGTATTCTTCAGAATCCATAAATACAAAGTCGTTTCCGCAGCCATGCATTTTTGTTATTTTAATATTTGTCATAATTTACCTCAAATTTTTCAAGGTAATTATATCACAAATTTATGCAGCTAAAGATAATTGATTATAAGAATTTTGTTGTTTCAAAGGATTAGGAAATCCTGTTTGCTCAGCAATGATTTTATCTTTTTTAAAAGAATTTGCAGTTTTTGAACCAATATGGTGACCAATAGTTGAACCTGTAATAGAGCCTGCAACAAATGTAAAACCTCTGATAATCGGTTTCCATTTCGCGCTTATAGGCAGAGCATCTATTAATTTGTCAAGTTTTCTTTTCATAACAGCTTCTGTTGCGAACATACCTGTAAGCGTTCCGCTTTCTGTTATTATTGTAGATTCTTTATTTTTTGCCAAAAGAACATTAACTCCGCTTGAACATACAATTAGTGGATTAACATGTTCGCTTGCAAATTTAACGGCTTTCGCAAGTTTCCCGCATATTTTATCATATTTTGCGATCTCTTCTGCCGTATCCAGAGCGCCACGAACACCTTTTGCAAAAATATTGCTTTGATGTGAAAATTCCTTTAATCCTTTTGCAATTTGTCCAACCGCAACCGGAAAACGTCCATATTCACCATTAGACGTTCTTTTTGTATTTCTTATAGCAAATAAACCTGTTGCTAAACCGGACATAAAAACAATAACCTTTCACACTACTTACATTTTAATAAAGTATTTTTATTGATAAGAATTGCGAATGTTAGTTGTTTTGTTACAAAAATTCATAAATTGTAAATAAAGTTATGCAAGTCTGTTTTCTGACACTATTGAAACAGCTAATTTTAATGCTTCGTCTGCGAATTTTTGTTTCATTTCTATTCTTGGTAAATCAGGGGGTAAAAGTATTTCTTTTATTGTAACAATTCCTTTGTACATGACAGAAGTATACATAAGCCCGACAGGTTTTTTTTTGCTGCCGCCTGTTGGACCTGCAATTCCTGTTGTGCAAATTGCAACATCACAACCTGTTGCTTTTATTAAACCTTCCGCCATCATTTGAGCACATTCTTGGCTGACAGCTCCTTTTGTATTTAATACATCCCAACTTACTCCAAGAATTTTATTTTTAGCTTCATTTGCATAAGTTACAAAATTTAATTTGACATAATCAGAACTCCCGGACACATCTGTCAGTCTTGAACTTATAAGACCGCCCGTACAAGATTCTGCAGTTGAAACTGTTAAATTTTTTTCTTTCAATAATGCGCCGAGTTGTTCTTCTAATTTCATTAAACATTCACTCCCGGAGTAATACATGCACTAATTGCATCAATTAAACGTTTTACTGGAACTGTTTTAATTTTGTCATGAACTATGTCGCGGTTGGCATAAGGTATTATAGCTTTTTTAAATCCTGATATAGCTGCTTCATTAAGACGTTTTTCAAGATTATTTACCGGATGAATTTCCCCTGATAAGCCGATTTCTCCAATAATAACCGTTTGCGGATCAACAACAACATCACGTGCGCACGTTGCTATGGCAAGCGCAATTCCTAAATCTGCACTCGGTTCATCAACTTCAATTCCGCCCATTACATTGACATAAACATCTTGTTTAGAAAGATTTAAGCCGACACGTTTTTCAAGAACTGCTAAAATTTGTAATAAACGGCTGAAATCTACTCCATTTGAAACACGCCTTGGAGAGGGATATGGTGTTGCCCCTACAAGAGCTTGAATTTCAACCAATAAAGGACGTGTGCCTTCGTTAGTTACAATAATTGAACTTCCCGGGATAGCTTCTTGAGAGCGTTCATTCAAAAATAATTGATTAGGATTTAAAACTTCTGTAAGTCCGTTTGCGCCCATTTCAAAAATGCCGACTTCTGCTGTATTACCGAAACGATTTTTCATTGAACGTAAAATTCTGAAGGATTTGTATTTATCTCCTTCAAACGAAATAACGGTATCTACCATGTGTTCAAGAACCTTTGGTCCTGCAATATTTCCGTCTTTGGTAACGTGACCTATTATAAGCATTGTGATATTTTTTACTTTTGCAATTTGCATTAAAATGTTGCAACATTCTCGAATTTGTGAAACGCTGCCAGATGAACTTGTTATTGAACCCGAATATATTGCTTGAATACTATCTATTACAACTGTATCAGGTTGAAGTTTATCTATTTGTTCTCTTATATTTTCTAAATTTGTTTGAGGATAAATATAAAGATTTTGTTCATTTACTCCAAGTCGATTGGCGCGAAGTTTTAATTGTCCGGCGGATTCTTCCGCGGTTACATAGAGAATTTTTTGACCTTTCTTAGATAATTCTCCGCTGGTTTGAAGCAAAATTGTAGATTTTCCAATTCCCGGGTCGCCTGCTATCAAGACAATAGAACCTTGTACAAGCCCTCCGCCAAGAATTCTGTCAAATTCTGAAATATTAGTGCTGACACGAACTTCTTCTCCAATATGAATATCTGAAATTAAGGATGGTTGTATGTCATTAAAAATCCCCTGTTGATTAATATTTTGAGTTTTTTGAGCAGTTTGGATTTCTTCTGTAAAAGTTCCCCAACCCCCGCATTCAGGACATTTGCCTAAATAACCGGCTGTTTCATAACCGCAAGATTGACATACCCACTTTGATTTAACTTTTGCCATATAAAAATTATATTCTTTAATATTTATGGGTCAATGGGTCTATGAGGTTAAACCCAATAAAAAATAAATGCTTTTTTAGAGTGTTTTATAATTTTTTTATCAAGTTAAAATTTGAAATTTGTACCAAAATTTAATTGAGAACTTGATGGAGAACCGTTATCATATTGCACATATCCTGCACCAAAATCTAAATACATTCTATCTTTATCTTTTAGCGGATTCAATTCTATAGTAATTTCTTCTTTCGAACTGTGATTATTTAAATTTTTAGAAAATGAATTTTGTATAGCAAAATGTTGATTTATTCTATATTCAGGGGTGACAGCAACAGAACCCTTTATTAGATTAGATTCAGGCGAGGATGCCTCATTTTTATAAGAAGCACCAACTGACAAATTGTCATTTACATTGTATTTTGTATATAATTTCCTGGTTTGAGAAACATTTTCCGGCGTGAAAGAAGCATCATATGTCGCTCCAACATCTATATTTTTAATTTTTTTTTCTTTTTTATAAGATGCGTTTTTTTTTGAATATACACTGTTGGGGTCATATTTTGAATAATTTTTTTTAGGATTTTCAGAAGTATTTTCAGAATTTATGCTCAGACTATTAGGTAAACTTTTTTTATTTAAAATTTCTGATTTGTTATTTGTTTTAACATCAAGAATAACTGTATCTTCATTATTTTCTGAAAAGATTGTATTAGTTATTTCTTGTGCATAAACATTTAAATTAAATAAAAATGCAAAAATTATCCATAGTAAAAACTTATTCATATTTGGATTATAGCACTTCTATTTAAAAATATTCAAAAGTATAAAGCATTGTAAAATATATTCTGTTTTATTGTTGACTCAAAACAGGTTGACTAAGGCTAATTTTGTTAAGGGTGTAATTTAATTGCTATATTAGTATCGTGTAAAATTTTTGCAAAAAGTTCGAGTATTTAAATTTTATGATTATATAGGTGTTTTGTGATTTTTAATTTATAAATTGTAACATTTTCCTACAGTGGGGAGGGTAGACTAAAGTGGGTAGGGTAGACTTCAGTCTACCGATATATTTTGGTTGACTAAAGTCAACCCTACTTTTGAGTGCAAATATGTGCAAATATGGTGCAAAAAGTGGACATTTTTGTTACTAAAATCGGACATTTCGGACATTTTAACTCAACCGACTTCCGACTTCATAAAATTGCTAAGATTTACTAGAATTAGCGATTTTACAAACCTAAAATATTTACCCCTTCCGACCAAATGTCCTGTTAAATATAAAATAACAGCCAGTTTGAGATGAAAGAACAGATATTTTGATTATTTTATCCATTACAATTCACCCAAATATGGATTATTTAATTCATTTTCCCAAGTGCAATTATAATTCCCGTTTGGGTAAAGACGTGGAATCATTTGAGAATCTGCAAAATGATTATCTTCTTGTATCGTTCTTTTTATTGTAACACCATAAACATCTGCATATTTTTGAAAACCATGAGGTGCAACTGTGTACTTAACATCAGAACCATCTAAAAGAGCAGCTAATTCCGGTTGCATTTTTATTTCTTTTCTATGTAAATCATTATAAACAATCATTTTTTTATTTGGAAAATCTTTTGTAATATTCACAAATCTTAAAAAGTCTTCTAATGATGTTTTTTCTGTGCAAGGATATTTTATATCAATACGATTAAGATATTCAGAATCTGCCCATTTTATTGCATCTTCTGGTTTATCAACCGTTATGTGAACCATATCAAAATTTGGTAAAATTCTTTTCACTGTTTCTGTTTTTATTCCGTTGGTACTTGTCCACATCAAAAAATTTCTTTCGTGTGCATTTTCTGCAATTTGATTAAGGAATTCTTCTCCTACAACAGTAGGCTCACCACCAAGAATATTTATAAGTGTCCTGCCTTCTTTATTTACAGGACTCGGAACTGAAACAGTATTTCGTTCCAATAAATTAAAATATTTTTTAATAATATCAAAAGAAATTATTTGTTTGTACTTATTAACCCATTTATCAATACAGGTTGGACAACCTTTGTTGCATCTATGAGTTACAAGTACATCTGCGTGGTCTATAGCAAACTTTGCGCCTGTATCAATAGCATTTCCGAAACTAACTTTTTTTTGCTTTTGTGGTGATTGATTATTTGTTTTAAATGCTAGTATTCCTAATATTTTCATTTTATAATCCTTATTTATTCATATATAAAAACACTAAATAAAAATTTTGCTATTACTTTTAAACTTGACTAAAATAGACATTCAATTCTTGGCTGTGTATTAGCCGATAGGTAGGTTTTGTTTTCTAACCCAACAATAACTTTTAAGTGCAAATATAGGAACAAAATGTGCAAAAGTGCGGACATTCTTGTTCCCAAAACCGGACATTTTGGACTTTTCAACTCAACCCGATTCTGACCGTCAAAAGCCATACAACGAGGGGACTTTGCTGAAAATTATCAAACTAACCATCTCTGTCAAACTGATTGTAATTTAACATACAGAACAAGATTTAATTAACTATGAGATGGAGATGTGCCTATTTTTGTCATAAAATATTGTCATGAAATCATTATTGGAAGAAAATAAATGTCGGAATAGGTGGTATCCTAAATCTGTTGGCACATATAAAAGTAATTTAAATATAACTAACGATAATGCAGAAAATGAAAGAATTAGATGTAATTTCGCATATAACATGCAATATATAGAATTCTTGGAAAAAGAATTATCTGAATTACATTTATCTGCAGTTATAACAACAATGATTTATAAAACTTATATTATTACTGCTATGGGAATTATAGAGTCACTGTTTTCATATTTATTGAAAGAAAAAAGATATTGGAAAACAACATGTTGGGAAGAAATTGGAGAATTGCAAACTAATAGTAAATTCATTGATGACGAA
>CAYVSD010000027.1:0-23614 GCA_964453315.1 uncultured Muribaculaceae bacterium
TTTTGACGCCCTTTTTAAATATCATGAGCGCGGGCGGGGATAAAATCCCCGCCCGTTTGCCCGCAATCAGTTATTCATGATAAAATACTTACAAAAGGAGTTTTATTATGAAGATTGGTGTTATTGGTTTGGGGTTGATTGGCGGGTCGATTTTTAAAGATTTAATCAAGCTTGGGCATGATGTCCTTGCTGTTTCTCAATCTCAAACAGGAGAAAATATTTACAAAAACTACGAAATTTTAAAAGATTGCGAGCTTATTTTTGTTTGCTCGCCAATGAATAAAACTCTTGAAATTTTAGATAAATTAGAAAACATTTTACCCCCGCAAACAATTGTAACAGATGTATGTTCTCTAAAACGATTTGTTTGCCAAAAAAAAAGGCCGTATAAATTTATTCCGTCTCATCCTATGGCAGGAACTGAAAAACAAGGGTTTGAAAACTCTTTTGAAGGTCTGTTTAAAGGCGCAAAATGGGTTATAACTCCTATCTTTAAAAACGACGATAAATTAATCCAAATAATAAAATCTCTGGGTGCAACACCTGTTATTACTACACCTAAAGAGCATGACGAAGCTGTTGCTTTAATCTCTCACATGCCGATGTTAATTTCTCAGGCAATTTTTAAAACAGCGCAAAATAATGATTTAGCACTTAAAATTGCGTCATCAGGATTTCGCGACATGACAAGGCTTGCTATGTCAAATGTTGAAATGGCAAATGACATGATTACCTTAAATTCCGATAACATTGAATCTGCGGTGTTGAATTTGTACAAATCTATCGGAGAACTTACAAAAAACAATTACAAAGCCCAAATCTCCGATATACGTGAAAAACGTAAGTCGATGTTTTAAAAATTTTATTCAACAGAAGTTTTATCAGCATTTTCCAAATGCAAAACGCTGATTAATGAATTTAATTTAGCGAAAACTTCTTTAAATTGCGGAATTGATAAGCTTTGTTTACCGTCACTCATCGCTTGGGCAGGATTGTGGTGAACTTCTACCATTACCCCGTCAGCGCCTGCAACCAAACCTGCTTTTGCCATAGGTTCAATTAAATATCTCTGCCCTGTTCCGTGGCTTGGATCTACAATTATAGGTAAATGAGAATATTTTTTAATTACAGGTACAGCCGCAATATCAAGAACATTTCTTGTAAAAGAACTGTCAAAACCTTTTATTCCGCGTTCGCAAAGTATAACCTTTTCATTACCGTTATACATAATGTGTTCGGCAGCTAATAAAAATTCTCGAATTGTGCTTGCAGGACCACGTTTTAGTACGACCGGTTTATTACATTTGCCTACAGATTTTAAAAGTCGGAAGTTTTGCATATTTCTTGCGCCTATTTGAATTAAATCCGCATATTCGCAAACTAAATCCAAATCAGTAGCGTCCATTAGCTCAGTTACTACAAGTAATCCTGTTTCCTTTTTAGCTTGAGCAAGATATTTTAAAGCCTTTTCTCCGAGTCCGTCAAAGTCATAAGGTGAAGTTCTTGGTTTAAATGCTCCCCCGCGTAAAAATTGACATCCCATTTCTTTTGCGGCAATTGCAACTTGTAAAAGTCCTTCGTAATCCTCTTCAACAGAGCAAGGGCCAACCATAAATACCGGTCTGTTAGCCCCTCCAATTTTAACCCCGTTTTCAAATTCAATAACGGTATCTTCCGCTTTTCTGTCGCGAGAAGCTAATCTAAACGGTTCTCTAATTAATTTTACTTGTTTTACGCCTTCGAGAGCTTCAATTCTATGAGGAGAAAGGGTTGTTTTGTCACCTAATGCGTCAATAACAGTATGAACATCCCCTTGGTGAACAATAACTTTAAATCCGTGTTCTTCCAGCATTCTAGTAACTGCAAAAATATTATCCTGATTTGCGTTACGTTCCATTATAATAATCATAATTTGTCCTCTTTTCTTAATTATAATTATAAAGAAAAAAACGGTTTTTACAAATATTTCTTAATATCTGATGGTTTTTGCGCTAATATATCAGCGCCATTTTTAATTAAAAAATCTCTATTTTTATATCCCCAACAAACACTTATACATTTTAATCCCGCATTTTGGGCTGTTTGTATATCAACTTCCGAGTCGCCAATATAAATCGCTTCATTTTTTGAAATATTAAAATTTTTAATAATTTTTAAAACTGTATCGGGTGCAGGTTTTTTCTTAATTCCTTCTGCTTCGTTTTCTCCGGCACAAAAATTAATCAAGTTTGGAAAATATTTATAACATAAGTTTTTTACGGCATTATCAAATTTGTTAGAAACAACCGCAATTTTATAATTTTCATTTTTCAAATCTCTTAAAAGTTCTAAAACACCTTCATACGGTGTTGTTTTGTTATACATGTTTTTGGCATAGTGTTCTTTAAATATTTCAAGGCATTTTTTATAGTTTTTGTTTTCTAATCCGTTTGGAATTGCTCTTTCAATTAGTTTAGCAACTCCATTTCCAATAAAGTTTTTAACTTCTTCAATAGTTTTCGCGGGGTAATTAAAAAATTTAAGTGCATAGTTTGTGCTATCAGTTAAATCTTCTAATGTATACAAAAGAGTTCCGTCAAGATCAAAAATTACTGTATTTATTTTCATAAATTCATTATACCTTCCAAATTAAAATTTTGTCAAAATTATAAATCATAAAACTGTCTCAACCCTTGTTATTTTTGAGCTTTATTAAAAAAAAAATCAAATTTTATCTTAAAAATTCTATAAAAAATCCTCTAATTTGATGAAAAAATTTTTTATTTTTGTCATAAAATTTAATAAAATAATTGATTTATTTTAAATAAAGTAGTAGTATAAATTTGTAAATTAAAGGAGGCAAAAAAACATGTTTTCATCTAGTAAAAAAGAACAAAAAGAAATGCAAGAACAAATCATTGAATCAGCAGGTAAAATCTACAATTACCTATCTGACAAAGGTGAAGTAACTATCAACAAATTGAGAAAAGATATGGATTTGGATGATAATTTCACTTATATGGGATTAGGTTGGTTATCAAGAGAAGATAAGTTATCTTATACTCAAAAACCAAAATCAGTTACTGTAAAATTAATATAGTATCTGAAAATAAAGTTTAAAAGGCGGGACGCGCAGCGTCCCGCCTTTTTTTGACTTTAAAAAAAATTTTATTAAAAAAAATATATGAAATTGAATGAAATTTTTATGACAAAAAGTAAATGCTCGCATTCAAAAGTCCCAATTGAAGCAGATATATATTATTGTCCTGATTGCGGAGAATTGGTCGAAAATCGCTGGTACATTGTCAGATGCGCATGTTGCAACACTAAAGAAATTGCGACTATACATAATGGTGAGATTGTCCCTTTAGAAAATTTTTGCAGAAATTGCGGCAGTAAAAATTATATTATAGAGCGCATAGATAAAATTGATTGCATAAATATAAATTACGCGGTATTGATGCGTGAAATATTAAATAATGAGATTAATGAATATACCCAAAGTTGGGTCGAATCTATGCAAACAGGTGAGCACAAACAAAAATTGCTGCAATAATTCCGATTAAATCTGCCATTAAGCCAACAAGCAGGGCATATCTGATTTTTGAAATTCCAACGGCTCCAAAATAAACAGCTAAGACATAGAATGTTGTTTCGCTGCTTCCCACCATTACAGCAGCTAATTTTGTTGCATAATTATCAGGGCCTAAATTATTTGCAATATCAGAAAATACTCCTAATGCCGCCGAACCTGATAATGAACGCACAATAGTTAGAGGTAAAACATCTGCAGGTATATTGAATTTTGTTAAAATTGGCGCCAGTAAATTTGCACACATTTCTATTGCACCGCTTGCTCTTAGCATGGATATACCGACAATTATTGCCACTAAATACGGAATTATATTTACCGCAACTTTAAATCCGTCTTTTGCGCCTTGTGTAAATTCTTCATACATCGGAACTTTTTTAATTATTGCCGTAATTAAAATCCATAAAAGTAAAACCGGAAGCGCCCATAATGAAATTATATTTAATATATTATTCACCGGCTCCTCCCTTCATTTTACAAATTTTTTGGCAAATTTTTGCTAAAATAATCGCACTTACAAACGCAATTGAGGTAACAAGCAGAGTTGGCGCAATAATTTCTGTAGGATTTTTATATCCGATAGAAATAAGAACAGCCAGTACTGTTGTCGGAATTAGTTGAAATCCTGCAGTATTCATTCCTAGAAATAGGCACATGGAGTTAGATGCGGTTTTTTTATTTTTATTTTCTTTTTGTAATTCCTCCATAGCTTTAATTCCGAATGGAGTTGCCGCATTAGAAAGTCCAAATGCGTTTGCGGTAAAGTTCATTGCAATGTCTCCAATTGCGGGAGATTCCGGTAGAATTTCATCAAATAAAATTTTTGTAACAGGTTTTAATACTTTGCTAATCCAATCAATAATTCCTGATTTTTGAGCAATCTTCATCATTCCAAGCCAAAAAGCCATTATGCCAATAAGTGAAAATGCCACTTTTACGGATAAATCCGCACCTTCCATTACAGCATTGATAACATCTTGTAATTTCCCGTTAACGGCTCCTGTAATTATGGAAATTATGATTAAAAATGCAAAAATATAATTCATAAAATAATTAAATCATTAAATTTTTATTCGGTCAATTTTTAATTTTAGCCAAGTGTAGAATGAAAATTATTAAAAAGAAATTTTATAATTAACTTATGTTTAATTCTGTATGGTATGACAATCTCGTAAAACCGTTTCTAAATCCTCCGTCTCAAATATTTCCTGTTGTGTGGGGAATTTTATATACATTAATACTTGCTGCTTTTATTATTTATGTTATTAAACCCTCATTTAGAAAAGGACGCGGATATTTATATTTTTTCATACAATTAATTTTAAACTTATTATGGAGTCCTGCATTTTTTTATTTTAAAAATATAGGATTAGCTCTGATTATAATTATATTTCTTGATATTTTTGTTTTTTTGACCATTCGAAAATTTTATACAGTTGAAAAATTTGCAGGCATATTGCTTATGCCTTATTTTATTTGGATATTATTTGCAACATATTTAAATACTGCTTTTTACATTCTTAATTAAAATTTAGCCGTGTGGTTAATAGTTAAGTTACTTAGGTAGGAATATTATATTTTTAGCAGAAATAGGAGACAAAGAAATGAAATTCGCTAACCCCGAAGTAGGACTTACTCCCAGAGAAGCTGAAGTAATGTCCTATGTTGTACAGGGTATGACTAATTCTCAAATTGCAGATAAATTAATAATTACAATTCATACTGTAAAGGCGCACGTTGCATCTGCTTTAGCTAAGTTGCATGTAAAAAACAGATTTGATGCGACGATGAAATTGTTAAATATTGATAACAAATAAAAAAATTAAAAATGAAATTAATAAATAAAATTATACATTATTATAACAAGTTTGATATTCATAGAGACAGGGAAAGAGTTGAGTGGACTAATACTTGGATAGAAGATTGTTCTGATAAAGAAAAAAAACATATTTTATTAATTGGAGATTCTGTTACCAGAGAGTTTCGAGGTCCGATAAGTAGGATGTTAAATAAAAGTATTGATTTTATAGGTAGTTCATCTGTATTTGAAGATCCCTGTTTTTATAATATTATAAATTGCTTTTTTAAAAAAAATATTTATAAATATTCTCACATAATTATAAATATAGGACAAAAACACGGTTGGTATTTGCAAACCTGCAAAAATAAAAAAGATAAAAAACGTTATGAAAAATCTTTTGAAAAATTTATTAAGTATATGCGAAAATTTTGTCCGAACATTTCAATATTATTGACTCCTCCAAATGTTTTGGATGAAAATTTAACCAAATTAAATCAATCACAATGTGAGGAAATTCTTTCAAGAAGCACAATTCAAACTACAATTGCAAAAAAATATAATTATGCAATTGTAGATTTATACGATTTTGTTCTTTGTGATATGCAATCTTTCCAATACCGAGACCATTCTCATTTTAAATCTTCAGAATCAAATGAAAAAATAGCCCGATATATTATACAAACTCTAAAACTTTGATTTTTATATTAATAACCAGCATAATAATGGCGTACGCTTGCGAGTTTTTCGTAAGCAATTTTGCCATAAATTTTAATTAATTCACTTACTTCTTTAAAATTCATCTTTTTATTTTCATGAGCTTTTGAGAAGGATTTTAATTCTTGTTCTGCTTTTTGGAATTTTCTATAGTGAAGCTTTGACATTGCTTCATGATGAAGCATACCATATTCTACAGCCATACTTTTATTATTTTCAATTTCATAAAAGCCTTTCATTGCTCTGTATGTTTTTTTCTTTGGCATGCTGTATCCAAAAGTTGTGTTTTTATTGTTAACTGAATCTATTTTCATTTTTTCTCCTTTAAAATATAAAAGAACTTTAGAATAATATCTAAAGCTCTTTTCTTATATAAATGGTTGCGGGTGATGGATTTGAACCAACGACCTTCGGGTTATGAGCCCGACGAGCTACCAGACTGCTCCAACCCGCGATATTCATCTGCGGTGCCGAAGTTTTCTCTTTCGACAAAAGTATTATGTAACGGTGAAAATTAAAAATCAAGTGTTTATTATTTAAACAAAAAAATTTTGATGATATAAATTTTTTATGGATAAATCTTTTTATAATATTTTTAAAATCTTTTTTAAAATAGGAACACTTTTACTCGGAGGTGGATACGTTATTCTTCCTCTTTTAAATTCTGAATTGGCTGATAAGAAGCAGTGGCTTACCTCAGAGGAATTAACTCAGTATTATGCTTTAAGTTCAAGTTTGCCTGGTGTAATTGCAATAAATACCTCTATTTTTGTCGGCAGGAAACTTGCAGGCAGAAAAGGTGCTATTGCAGCTGTTTTTGGGGTTGTGTTACCTTCTTTTCTTGCAATTGTAATATTGGCAACTGCATTAAGTAAAATTACAGATTATAAGATTGTTCAAAATTTGTTTTGGGGTGTTGGAATAGGGGTTGTTGTTTTATTGTTTTTGGCTGTTGGTGAAATGTGGAAAAAATGCGTATATGACAAATTTTCTGTTTTTATTTACATAATTTGCCTGTTATTTGCTTTGTTTTTAGAAATTTCTCCGGCATGGATTGTTATATTTGCTATTTTTGCAGGTATTGTTTATCAAAAATTTTTTGAAGGAAAAGAGGGGACTAAGTAATGAATTTAATATTTCAATTATTTTTTCAATTCTTTTATATCGGTCTTTTTTCTTTTGGCGGAGGTTATGCCACTTTACCGTTTTTGTATGAAATCGTTGAAAAATATCATTGGTATTCATTATCGCAATTAACGGATATGATTTCACTTTCTTCTGTTACCCCGGGCCCAATTGGAATAAATATGGCAACATTTGCAGGTTATATGACATCAGGAGTTTTGGGGTCGATGATTGCAACATTTGCGATTGTTTTACCTTCATATATAATCGTAACTTTGGTTTATAAAATTATGGATAAATTCCAGAATAGTACTATTGTTAAAGGTGTGATAAAAGCGTTAAAACCTGCGGGGTGTGCTCTTTTATCTTCTGTAGGAATTAAACTGTTATTTACAAGTGAAATGCATCTGTTTGGGACAATATTATTTTTAGTATTATTATCAATTAGTTTTTATAAAAAAATGGATACTGTGTTTTATTTGGGAATTTCTGCCCTAGTAGGTGTAATTTTAGGCTGTTTTAATTTTATTGGAGTTTAAGATTATTTTTTAGCGTAGCGTAAAACGAAATTTTTGGCCCAATCAATAAGATTTGGATAAAGTTGTCTGTTGTGACCCAATTTTATCCATTCATCAATATTTTCCGATATCATATCAATATTATTGAGAGATTTATAAATAAAGGCATACATTCCTGTTCTGTCTGCTCCTGCCATACAATGAATATGCGCTTTCCCTTTTGAATTTTTAACTTCGTTTATGGATTTTAAAAATTCGAAAACATTTTTCTCTGAAGGTTTTGCTGTAATTGATGGGATATTATGGTATTTCATTCCTAAAGTTTCAACAACATCTTTTTCATTAAAATGAATTGAAGATTTATACATTGTTCTAAAATTATAAATATCCGTTATTCCATGATTTTTTAACCAAATAAAATTTTCTTTTGCCGGTTGAGCGGATCGTGTTATAAAATCATTGACACGAGCATAGTTATCAGGACGAAATCCGCAAAATGTTTTTGGATAATCAATTTTCATATTTAGTAAAAAACTCCTAAAAAAAAATTTTTTTTTAAATATTTTATGTTATAATGTATACCATGAAGAAGATTTTATTAATTTTAACGCTTTTATTTTCATTTCAGCTTACGGCATTTTCGTCTGATAATTTAAGTTTTATATATATTAATGGCTCGAATAATAATGATATTCAGATGAAAAATTGGTACGAAAGCGGGGTAAAAAAATTACATCCTATCATGAGAAAGAAAATTCTTTCAGATAGACAAATTAAAAAATATTTTTCAAAATTAGGCGGACTTAATATTGAAAAAGAACCGGTAATATTTTTCTGGGGTTATGACAGTAAAAATGATTTAGATTTTGTAAAAGATCAACTGGAGCTTTCTAAAATGGTAAGTTCCTCAGGGGCTTATGTTGTACGAGATTTAATAACTAAATTTTTACATGATGCGATTTGGGTTCAAAAATCTCATAATATGGAACCGATTTTAGATGAATTAAATGAGAGAGTTATATCTGAAGCTAATAAAGGTAACAGTGTTTTATTATATGGTTATTCTGCGGGAACATTTGTTACTCATCAGTATATGTTTAATAAATTAAGGTACATAAATTTATTGAAATTATTTGAAACTTTAAATGCAGATGAAGATTTTATTGAATTTGTCAAGCAAAACCCTCAAAATGACACTTGTATTTCGGCTCTTTCAAATGATTCTTGGACAATAGGTGTTATTTCAACTAAGGGGCATCTTGTTTTAAATCCGAATAAAGAGTTATTAAAGCAAAATTATTTAAAATTAAATGAAGTTACGCAAAAAGTTTGTGCTCCTGAAGATAAAGTTATCGGGGTCGTAAATTTTGCAAGTCCTTTTGTTCTTTTCTATTCAGATATATCTGATCCTAATTATGAAATGAATTATTATAACCGTTTGATGATTAAGTATATTATGGAAAAAGGCTTATACATGCTAACGGTGAACTTTAGAGAAGATCCTTTAGGTTTTCCTACAAACAGTAATGTAACTACTAAGGAAATTGAGCAAATAATAGAATTACCTATAGAGAATCCTTCAGGTGTAATTTATGATAATTCCGGCGTTTGGAGCAGAAGAATGTTTCCTTTTGCGCATACGGCATATTGGAGTGCCAGCGGGATTTTTTCAAAAGCCGTGACAAAAAGTATTGTAAATGGTTATAAGTTTCAATATGATGAGAAGTATCAACAGAAAGTTATAAAGAAAAATAATAAAAAATCTGAACTTAAATAAATAATTATGTTATTTTAATGTTATGAAAACAAGAATATATGCTTTAACTGATTCTCATCAGGAGGCCAGGAATTTATCAAAAATATTCAGCGCAATTACGGATTTTGAAAAAAATAATAAATTTCCATTTGTCGTTTTGGATTGCGGAGATTTATTTAAAGGCATATATGATAAAGATTTGATTGTTAATTTTTATTTGAACTTTAAAAAATTAAATCCGAATGCTCAATTTGTCGTTGCATTGGGAAATAATGATTTTGGTTTTACTTCAGCGGATTTTGATTATTTGAAGGTTATTCTTTCAAAATTTAAAACTGCGGGAATAAATTTTGTTTGTGCAAATCTCAAGCAGGACGGGAAATATTCTGATTTGTGCCCTCGTTTTAAGATAATTAATATAGACAGAAAAAAAATCTTAATAACCGGATTTTGTATGCAGACTTCGGTTGTAAAACGTTTTGGCTATGAATTTGAAAATGAACAGAAGTCTTTTGAAAATTTGATTAATTCTGTCAAGGAAGAATACGACAAAATAATAGTTTTAAATCATCATTGGTATCCTTATAGTAAGTCTTTAAAGGATTATGCAAATTCTGTCGGTATTAAAATTGATTTGATAATTGGCGGGCATGAGCATTCTCCGATTGAACCTGACTTTGAAAATAATATTTTTTATCCGTTGGCGTTTGCAAGAACTTTTTATCAAATGACATTAGATAAAAATGTCGAAAATATACATCAATACAGTATTAAAGATTTTAATATATTACCTGAATTTGAACAGCCATTAATTGAATATGAAGAAAAAACTCAGCTTTACAAGCCTTTTGCAAAAAGAGTTTTAAATTTATGGAAGCGCTATTCTGAACCATGTCCATTGGGAACTTTTATATCAGACAATATGAAAAAAATTGCGCAAACTGATATTGCGTTTCACTCAACAGGATTTTCAATGTATTCTCTATCGACAGATGACAGCGATGTGATTACAAAATATGATTTTGAACGTGTAATTTGTGCTTCTACTCCTATACAAAAAATAGAAATAAATATTGAACAATTGAAAAAAGTTTTTGAGAATGCGACTTTACGCAGAATGTATAAAGATAATGGCAACGCCAGGTTTTTACAATGCTCTAATAATATAAAAATTGTTGGAAAACCATTGCCGCAGGAAAAATCTTATAAAATTCTTCAAATAGAAATCAATGGCAAAAAGTTGCTTGACGAGAATTCAAATCCTATAAACAAATTTCAAAAATATACTTGTGCGATTGATTCTTTTATCGGTGCGGGAGAACAGGGTTTTGAGGTATTAAAAAATATAGAGAAGATTCCTGTTTTAGTAAATAATGAGCCTGTTCAATTAAATAAATTGTTGTATAATTCACTTATAGAAGCTCAAAATTCATATCCTTCAAAAACTCAATATCCCGTATTTGTTCTAAAAGATTTATAAATTGACCTTATTTTTTTGTTATGCTACTATTGAAATATATTAGTTTAAAGGAGATTTTTATATGCGAACAAAAGAGAGAACATTTGTAGCAATCAAGCCGGATGGTGTCCAAAGAGAACTTGTTGGGGAAATAATCAAAAGATTTGAAACAAAGGGATATAAAGTTACAGCTTTAAAAATGCTTCAAGTTACGGATGAGCAGGCAAAGGCTCATTATGCAGAGCATGAAGGAAAACCTTTCTATCCCAGATTAATCAGATATATTCAAAGCGGTCCTATTGTTGCAATGGTGGTTGAAGGCTACAATGCTGTTGCCGGTGTTAGACATTTAATGGGTTCAACTGATCCTGATAAAGCTGAGGTTGGCACTATTCGCGCGGATTTTGCGGAAGTAATGGAATATAATGTAGTTCACGGTTCTGATTCTGTGGAAAGCGCGGAAAGAGAAATTAAAATTTACTTTAATGAAAATGAAATTTTTGCAAATCGCAAATGTATGGAAGAGCTTGTTGTAGAGTATTTAGATGCCGACTAGTGAAAAAGATTATTTCAAATATGATTTAGTTCATTGTGATTCAAAAACAGGAGCGAGGGCAGGACTTTTCAAGACTCCGCATGGAATGATTGAAACCCCTATTTTTATGCCTGTTGGTACAAATTCTGCCGTTAAATCATTGACAGGCGACCAAATAAAATCAACCGGAGCGCAAATTATATTGGGCAATTCATACCATTTATATTTACGCGCAGGAGATGAAAGAATACACGATTTCGGCGGGATTCACGGCTGGATGAACTGGGACAAGCCTGTTTTAACTGATTCAGGCGGTTTTCAGGTGTTTTCACTTTCTCATTTAAATAAAATTACGGAAGACGGTGTTGAATTTCAAGACCCTAAAAACGGAACAAAACACTACATTTCACCTGAGATTTCAATGAAAATACAGCAAAATATCGGTGCTGATATTATTATGGCATTTGACCAATGCAGCCCTTATCCTTGTGATTATGAAACAGCAAAAGCTGCTATGGAGAGGACTCACCGTTGGCTGGAAAGATGCTTTAAGGCTAAAACTAACCCGAAACAAGCACTTTTTCCGATAGTTCAGGGGGCATTTTTTGAAGATTTAAGACAAAAAAGCGCTAAAGTTATTTCTTCTTTTGACGCTGTAGGTTATGCGATTGGCGGTGTAAGCGTAGGTGAGCCGAAAGAAGTTCAAAAACATTTTACGGAATTTACCGCGCCGCTTTTACCTGTGGAAAAACCTCGTTATTTAATGGGTGTAGGCACTCCGGAGGATTTATTAGACGGCATAAAAGCCGGAATTGATATGTTTGATTGCGTTCTTCCTACTCGAAACGCAAGACACGGTTCGTTTTTCACTTGGGACGGCAAAGCAAATATTAAAAATAAAAAATATGAAGATGATAAATCCCCTCTTGTAGAAGGTTGCGATTGCTACGCTTGCCAAAATCATTCGCGTGCATATATAAGACATCTTTGGAAATGTCAGGAAGCAACAGCTTCAACGCTTCTGTCTATTCATAATATAAGATTTCTGCTCAATCTTGTAAAACAATGCCGCGAAGCTATTTTACAAGACAGATTTGAAGAATTTTATAACGAGCATTACAGCCGATTTTGTAACTAATCTCCAATGCAAATGGCATATAGGTCACCTATGGAACCGCGCCCAGTGCGGTCGTATCTCGTTTCCGTTTTACTAAAGTTACGATAATACCCGTCGTCGTTACGGTAAGACTCTTGCGACCATAATTTGAAAGAACCGTAACATTGTTCTCTTAAAGCAACCCAAACTCGCTTGATATAATTACGATATGTACATCAAGAAGCTTGTTAAGGTCGGAAGAAGTTATTACGCATTAATCCCTTCAATACTTTTGCAATTATTGAGTATTGATCCTCAAAATGATGAAATTAAAATGACACTTGACGGGAATAAAATAATTTTTGAAAAATCAGAAAAAGAAAATTGAAAAATTACTCCCAAGGTTTAATGAGAAATTTAATTGCTCTGCCTTCTATGTGTTCCTGCATTGCATATTCAACCTTTTCTAACGGCAGAGTTGCGGTAATGAGTTTTTCTACTTCGATGTCACTCGAGGCAATATATTCTAACGCTTTACGAAAATATTGCGGTGTATGATGAAAAACACTCATCATTTTTATATCGCCATAATGCATTTTTGTAGTATCAAAAGTCACGGTTGAACCGGATTTGCAACCGCCAAAAAAGTGAACAGTTCCGCCGGGTCTTACACAAGTAAAAATTTGTTCCCAAATTTCCGGCAAGCCAACACACTCTATACCAACATCCAAACCTTTTCCTTCATCGGAAAAATCTTTGAAAATCTTTTGAACACTTGAATATTTTTTCAAATCTACAATTTCATCAGCATGGGCAAAATCCTCTGCAGCTTTAAGTTTTATCGGGTTTCTGCCTGCTACAATTACTCTTGCTCCCATAAGTTTTGCAACACGTGCAAACATTAAACCTATAGGGCCAATACCTATAATTCCGACGCTTTGTCCTTCTTTAATTCCTGTTCTATATGCACCGTGAACGACATTCGCTAACGGTTCGCAAAAAGCAGCTTTATCAAAACTCAAATCAGGCGGAAGTATAAGCATATTTTTTTTAACAATTCGGGCCGGAACAGTAATATATTGCGCGTAAGCACCATTTAACAAATCTAAATTTTCGCATAAATTATATTCTTCTTTTTTGCAATAAAAACATTCCCCGCAAGGAGCCGAATTTGCTGCTACAACTCTGTCTCCAACATTAAATCCTTCGACATTTTTCCCGATTTCTTCAATGATTCCTGCGAATTCATGCCCGAAGCCTGATGGAATTTTTTTAATTAAAACGGGATGGCCGCGTCGAAAAGTTTTTACATCTGTTCCGCAAGTCAATGCAGATATAACTTTTACAACAACTTCACCTTCCTGCGGAGGTTTTACAGGTACTTCTTCGAATTTAATATTTTGTGGTCCGTAATATTGAATTGATTTCATAAATTATCCTATTTTTATATATGCTTTCAGAATTTTATTTGAAACTGTGTCATCAATAGCTTTTTGTACCTGTTCGAGAGAATATATTGTAGATAAGCCGTTCACTTTTACCTCTTTAGATTTTAAAAGTTCTAATGAATCCTTCAAATCTGCAGGAGAAGGAGAATAGCTGCCAAGCACAGTTAATTCTCTGTAATAAATTTCATTATTAGCATAACCGTTATTTTGTGGGGTAGAAGAAAATACAAGAATCTTCCCGCCGTCTCGAACATATTTTAATGCAGTCGGTAAAGCTTTATCTGAACCTGATGTCATAAAAACGCCGTCAGCATTAATACTTTCGCACATATCATTTACGTTAAAAGCTTCTATACCAAGACTTTTTAAAAGTTCAACCCTTGAAGAAATTAAATCACATCCGATAACATTCATTCCAAAAGCTTTTAATGCTTGCGCCATAAGTATCCCAATTGACCCTAAGCCAATGACAAGTGCCGTTGAATTTTTATTCAGCGCCGCACGTTTTACGGCTCTGACACAGCAGCCTAAAGGTTCATAAAATGCAGCTTCGTCGTTAGTAAGATTTTGAGGTTTCAAATAAGCTACATTTTGCAGGTGTTCATCTGAAACATAAACATATTCGCTAAATCCCCCTGGAATAATATTGGTTTCTTTAAAATGGCGGCACATTGAAACATTCCCGTTTTTGCAATATTCGCATTTTCCGCAAGGAATGTGATGAGAAGTGACAATAACATCTCCTTGTTTAAACTCAGTTTGAGAATTAATTTCAATAATTTGAGCTACAATTTCGTGTCCTAAAACTGTTCCGTCTTTTTTCAAATGTTGTTTTAATTTTACTATATCTGAACCGCAAAGCCCGCAGCCTAATACTTTGACGATTGCCCCTGTTTTATTTTCAAGTTTTGGTTGCGGCTGTTCTTTTATTACTAATATATCCTGATTAATCTGAGCGGTTTTCATACTAACCTCCATAAAAATACTATCACAAACATATTTTCGCTAAATTTATTGTTAGTTGTAAAAAAAGCTTTATTTGATAAAATTTAAACTACAGATTTTACTCCAAGTTATATAAAGGGAAAATAATGAAAAAGGTTTATATAGAAACAATGGGCTGCCAAATGAATAAGTCCGATTCTGAAAGAATGCTCGGAATGTTGTCAAATTTTGGTTATGAAGAAACATTAGAGCCTGAAAAAGCCGATTTGTTAATGATTAATACTTGTTCAATCAGACAGCTGAGTGAGGACAAGGCATTTAGCTTAATAGGTACTTGGGGAAAATGGAAAAAATCCCGTCCTGAATTAAAAATAGGTTTTTGCGGTTGTGTTGCACAACAAAAAGCCCAAGAAATTTTTAAAAGAGCTCATTATGTAGATTTTGTTCTCGGCACACATAAAATTTATTCATTACCTGAAATTATAAAAAAAATTAATCATGGAGAAAAAGTTTGCGAATGCGAAGAAACACACGCAACCGAAGATTCTGAAGCGATAAAATTTAAAATTAACAGAGTAAAATCCGTTAATGCGTGGATTCCTATAACTGAAGGCTGTAATAATTTCTGTACATACTGTATAGTTCCGTATACACGAGGTCGTGAACGCTCAAGATTGCCTGAAACAATTATTAAAGAGGTAAAAGACGCTTTGAATTCAGGTTTTAAAGAAATAACTTTACTTGGGCAAAACGTTGACAGTTACGGAAAAGATTTTAAAGATAAAAATTACAGGCTCGCGGATTTACTTCGAGAAGTAAATGCTTTAGAAGGAAATTTTCGTATTCGATTTGTAACATCATATCCGACTGATATAACCGACGAATTAATTAAAACTGTCGTTGAATTGGATAAAGTTTGCGAATATTTCCATATCCCGATGCAATCAGGAAGTAGCGAAGTTTTGAAAGCAATGAACAGGCGTTATGACCGTGAAACATATATGAAAATAGCTCAAAAAATTAGAGATATGGTGCCGGATGTTACAATTACAAGTGATTTTATAGCGGGATTTCCGGGAGAAACAGAAGCTCAATTTAATGAAACTCTTACTGCTATGGAAGAAATAGGGCTTGATTATTCAAATACCGCAGCGTATTCTCCCCGAGAAAAAACCGTTGCCGCAAAATGGGTTGATAAATTTATTGACGAAGAAACAAAATTTGAACGTCTTGCACGTTTGAATGAACAAAATCGTAAATGCTGTTTGGCATCTAACAAAAAATTTGTCGGACGCACCATGGAAGTGCTTATTGAAAATTTCGAAAATCACAAAGGAAAAAATATTATTACAGGCAGAACCCGTAATAATAAAATAGTTCATATTCCTTATGATAAAGATATTACGGGGGAATTTGTACAAGCAAAAATAGTTAATTGTAAAACTTGGTATCTAAATGGAGAGTTAGTTTAAAATTTATTTCAACATGACTTTTTGAAAATATCAATTAAAAGATTGATGTCATATCCCAAAATATAAGTTATTGTAGTATCGGGGAACAGACTCCGGGGATAAATCAAAGGGATAGTTGAGATGAATAAAACATATGACAATTCAATATCAACACAAGAGCTTTGTAAAGAATATGATTGGTATCAGAACTCTTTTTCAGATATCGTTCAAAATTCCTGTGACGATTTTTTCGGAGCAAATTTTAAACTTAATTTAATTGCAATAAGTCAAAATATTAATTACGTAATTAATAAAGAACCTTGTTTTGTTACTAAAATAGGTATTAACAAAGATTATGAAGTATTTTTCAGATTAAGTGCCAAAGCAGTAAAACTTATTTTGGACAAATCGCTTGGCGAATTAAAAACAAAATTTAATCTAAATAAAATATCTGAGCTTGAAGCAAAAGTTATAACCAGTTTTAATTCAAATTTATTTAAGGCAATCAAACAAAATCTTAACGATCCAAATCCGAAAGAATTATCACGTAAAAATTATGACACAGTAAATTTGACATTTTTAATCGAAGAAAATGATCAAATGAGCAAAAAAAACGGTAAAGTTATAGTAACTTTGCCAAAAGCTTTAATGACTCCGCAACAAATAGTATCAACCGGTGAAAAATTTAGCGAAAATGATTTTCCTCAAACAGAGACTTTCGCAAAAGTTGTCGTAGGATCTACAAAATTTTCATTATACAACCTTAAAAACCTTGAACAAGGGGATATCGTAGTTTTTGATAACAGTAATATTGATACATTGAAGCTTTTAATTCAAGGTCAAGAAAAAACTTTTACAATTAATCCTAATATGGAATTATTAATATCTGAAGAAATTAATGAAGGAGAGAATAATATGGCTGACAATCAGAATATATGGGACAATATTGAAGTTGAAATAAAAGCCGAATTTGATTCCGTAAAAATCTCACTTGGTGAGTTAAAAGATATTGAAAACGGACTTGTAATAGATTTAGCTTCACTTTATGACAACAATGTAACGTTAAAAGTTGAAGGTAAAACAGTCGCAAGCGGATCTCTTGTAATTGTCAATGACAGATATGGCGTGAAAATTAATAATGTAATTGCGCAAGCATCCGGACAATCTGAAGATTCTCAAGAGGAAAATTATGAAGAAAATCTCGATGAAAACGAGAGCGAAGAATTTGATGATGAGGAATTTGATGACGAAGATGAAGATTTAGAAGAAGACGATGAAGAAAACGCAGAAGGCGGAGAAGAATTTGACTATAGCGATTTTGAATTAGATGACGACAATATTTAATTTGAAATAAAAAAATAAGACTTGAGGATAAAAAATATGGGACACTACATAATGAATTTTACAGTATATACACTTGCAATGTCAGGCTTAATCTGTTTTGCATTATTTGTGTATAAAAAAGTTATGAACGGAGGTTTTAGTTCAAAGTCTTCTAAAATGCTTGAAATAGAAGAAACAATGAATGTAAATCCAAGAAAATCATTGATGATTGTCCGAGCAGGGGACGAAAGATTCCTTATTGCTTCTGATATTGACAGAACTTCATTAATTTCGAAATTATCAGACGATATGAATTACAAAAAAACAGATAGTTATATTTCTAATATAAAAAACAATGTTACTTTATTAAAAAATGAGGATTTGGAAACTATCTATCCGACTTCAAATAAAGATGAAATTCATTTTGAATTAATAAAAGATAACAATCCTCAATCGCCAAGAATAAAAAGAAAAATTAATTCTAAAGAAATGTCAACAGGTAAAATGGTGACAATCGATTTTGATACTCCTAAGAATTACAGAATGTCTACAATGAAAGAAATGGCAAAAAAAATAAACGAACTATAAGGATAAAATAAATGGATCAAGTTCAAACTCTAAACCCAATAATACAAATGCTTGTAATGATAACAATGTTTTCATTGTTACCGTTTGTTTTTTGTTCAATGACAAGCTTTCTCAGATTTGTTGTTGTATTTTCAATGTTAAAAACTGCAATGGGTACACAACAAGTTCCTCCTGCGATTGTAATTATAGGTTTATCAATGATATTAACCTTTTATACAATGGGTGGTACTTTCCAAAAAATGTATGATATGGGTTCAGTTCCATATAACAAAAATCACGATATTGTAGCAGCATTAACCGAAGGTTCAAAGCCATTAAAAGAATTTATGCTAAAACAAACTCGTGAAAGCGATTTAGAGTTTTTTGTAAGTATGACTCACAAACAAAGACCGTCATCTCCTGATGATTTGTCTGTTTGGGATATTGCTCCGGCATATATAATAAGTGAACTAAAAACGTCATTTGAAATCGGATTTATAATATTTGTACCGTTTATTATATTGGATTTGGTTGTCGCAAATATATTACTTGCATTAGGTATGTTTATGTTGTCTCCGACAATCATTTCAATGCCGTTTAAACTGCTGATATTTATAGCGGTTGACGGCTGGGCATTAATCGTACAGGGTCTTGTATCAAGCTACAATTAGAGGTGAATTAAAATGGAAATGTTAATGGAATATATGGCTAGAGGTTTTTTGGTAATGCTTACCATTTCTATGCCCTGCGTACTTGTAGCAGCCGGAATCGGTCTTGTTGTCGGGGTATTACAAGCTGTAACTCAGGTTCAGGAACAAACTATCGCGGCTGCACCGAAAATTTTAGGTGTTTTTCTTGTAATAATAATCGGAGGTGTCGGATTTACAAGACTTTTAACAAATTTATTCCAAGAAGGTGCAGTATTAGCATTTACTGCCGTACCTCAAAGCGAGAATTTTGCTCTTGATTCAAATTATCACAAGTATACAACACCTTTTGCGGGTGAAATGAAAGACAAATTTAAAAGCAGAAATGAAATTGACTATATAATGAAAAATCCGGGCAAAATTCCTTATATAGATAAATACCAAAAAGAAAAATATACAAAAGCACCAAAAACGTCTATGCCTAAACCCGATCTTGTAGAAACCAAAAAGATTTTAGGACAATAATAAGTGGATCAAATTTTAAATGAATTAATGAAAATTTTTCCTCAAATGAATACCTACCTTATGGCAGGTACGTTGGTTTTTGCAAGATTATTAGGTTTTTTCAGGCTCGCTCCTATTTTTAACCGAAAAGATTTTCCGACTCTTGTAAAAATTCCTTTGGCAATAATAATTTCTATTTTTATGTTACCTTTTTTATCTCCCGAAAAAGTTATACAGTGTGATTCTTTTGCGTTATCAATAGTTTTAAATATTGCGGTTGGAGCTATGATAGGATATATGGCTCATTTAATTACTGTTGCTGTTGATTGCGGTGCTGAAATGATTAATATGCAAATGGGTCTTACTTCCGCAACAGTACTTGATCCGACTTCATCATCTCAAGTATCAATTTTGACAAATATAATGTCAGTTCTGGGTATTTTAATATTTATTAGTGTAGGCGGCGTATATTGGATGTTTAACGCGTTATTAAAAAGTTTTGAAATATTCCCGCTTTATGCTTCTCATATTCCGCTTGCAAGCCTTATAAAATTAGATTTACTTATAAAATTATCATCAAATACTCTTTATATGGGGCTGCAAATAGCATCACCCGTATTACTTGCCACCTTAGGACAAGACATTATACTTGGTGTAATTTCAAGAACAGCTCCGCAAGTAAACGTTTTCCAACTTAGCTTTTTGTTCAAACCGGTACTTGGAGCAGCAATTTTAATTTGGATTTTACCAATGATTATGAACGTTATTGAAGAATATTTTATACAATTTGCCAGTATTATTTGATTACTTCAATTACTTCGTAATCCGTAAGATACGGCAAATGAGCTTCTGTTATAAGTTCTCCCGGTAAAAGTATTGAAATTCCCGGAGGGCATTCTGCTACAACCTCTCCTGATAATCTGCCAATAGCTTCTGATTTTGGTATAATTTCTTTTTCAGAGAAATACGCCTCTCTTAAATTCTTTTTAATAATTGGAGTAAGCATAGGCATGTGTTTTTTATTTTCAAGATAATAAATATCTTTGTAATCGTGCGTATCAATTTTATGCAAACATTGAGCTAAATATTCAAAATCCGAACGTTTATTTCCGATATTACTTAAAATTAAAATACCAGCATCAGATGCGCTTTCAACTTCAATACCAAAATCAATTTCTAAAATCGATTCTAAACGCTTACCTGATAAACCATCTGCCTTAATAAATATTTTTGTAACATCCGTTTTATAGCCAAAATCAGATTTTAATTGATGAATATGCTCCATTTTGTCAACTTCTGAACGTAAATATTTTGCATTGTTAATCGCCGTATTTAACTGACGCAATCCTCTTTCGCTTTGAAGATTAGCGCGAGCTGCATCCAAACTTCCCAAAAGCAGTAATGACGGGCTTGTAGTATGTAAAAGCATTAATGCTCTTTCTACATCATCAGCATTTATTTGAGAATTTTCGCTAATATGAAGCATAGAAGATTGGCTCATGCTTCCACCTGTTTTGTGTAGCGAGTGAACTACAATATCTGCGTCTAATTTTAGGGAAGTTTCCGGTAATTTGTCGTTAAAATTCCACAAACATCCGTGTGCTTCATCGACAATTAATGGGACATTATATTTTTTACAAATAGATGCAATAGATTTTACATCTGAAACAACACCCTCATAAGTCGGATTTGTAATCCAAACCATTGAAACATCACTATTTTCTTTTAAAAGTTTTTCAACAGATTCCGGATTAACATTTCCCCATAACCCCCATTCCTCGAGTTTTTCTGGCAATATCCATAATGGTTCGGCTCCTGACATTATCAATCCTGTTAAAATTGAACGGTGGCAATTGCGATTTACAATTACTTTTTGCCCTTTTTTAGTTAAACCCATTGCAATTGCGAGATTTCCGATTGTTGAACCGTTTAATAAGAAGAACGTTCTTTTTGCCCCAAAAGCCTGTGCTGCAAGCTCCTGAGCTTCCTTTATCGGCCCTGTAGCAGGGTTAAGTGTTCCAAGATTATCAAATTCATCAGTTGTATCAAGCATCAATGCTTTTTTACCTATTAAATTTCTAAAATCCGTCAGCGTACCTAACCCGCGAGTGTGTCCGGGAATATGAAATTGATACGCCGGTTTATTATAATAAGCCTTTAATGCTTCAACAATCGGGGCGTGTATATTTGTACGTTTTTTATTCAGGGTATTATTTCGCATAGCAACAGTATATAACAAAATAAATAATCTATTGTTAACAAATGTAACAAATTAAACCAACATTGAAATAGGAGTAAATCAAAATACTTTATATAGGCAAGAGAGATTTAAATAAGAGAGGTAAGCATTATGGCTATTGCGAATTTAACTGAAAAATTATTATTTTGCACATTAAGAAAAAGTGCTTTGAATTTACAATTATCTAATATTCAAATGACTCAACTTTCTGCAACACAAAAACAACTTGATGCTCAGGCTCAATATAACCAAAACTTACAAGATTTATACTATGATCCAAATATTGGACACGATGCGAATCCTGATGCGTATACAGAGTATTTGATTGAAATGCAGGGAGAACATGAATTAGAACTTGCAACAATAAACGCTTGGGAATCACAACTTGAAAACCAAAAAGAAGCCGTAGAAACAAAACTTGCAGAAGTTACAACTTACGAAACCTCTTGGCAAAATCTGTTAAAACAAAATATTCAAAAAGACTTCACTTACGGAGGCAAAAGCGGAGGTTAATAAAAACTAAAGTTTAAAAAAGCCGGTATTAAAAATACCGGCTTTTAGTTTATGTAATTATTAAAAATTAAGCTTTTTCGCCTGATTTTGAAATAATTTCATCTTCGATATTCTTAGGAACTTGTTCATATTTTTCAAATTCCATAGAGAATGTACCACGACCTTGAGTGTTAGATCTCAAATCAGTAGCATAACCGAACATATTTGCTAAAGGTACAGTTGCTCTAACAATTACGTTTCCGGTATTACCTTGTGGTTCTTGACCTTCAACACGTCCGCGGCGTCTTGAAATATCACCGATGATTGTACCTGTAAATTCATCCGGAATTTCGATTTCAACTTTCATCATAGGTTCCAAGATGCAAGGCTGAGCTTTCTTACAACCATCTTTGATAGCCATTGAACCGGCAATTTTAAATGCCATTTCAGAAGAGTCAACTTCGTGATAAGATCCGTCATAAAGTTCAACTTTAACGTCTATCATAGGATATCCTGCTAAGATACCGCCTTCAAGGGCTTCTTCCATACCTTTTCTTGCAGGTTCAATGTATTCTTTAGGAATAGCACCACCGACAATTTTATTTTCAAATACAAATCCTGCATTTTCTTCTGCCGGGGAAATTCTAACCTTACAATGTCCGTATTGACCTTTACCACCTGATTGACGGATGAATTTAGAATCTTGATCAGCAGTTCCTCTAATTGTTTCTCTATATGCAACTTGAGGTTTACCGATATTAGCTTCTACTTTAAATTCTCTCATCATACGGTCAACAATGATATCAAGGTGAAGTTCACCCATACCTGAAATAATTGTTTGACCTGTTTCTTCATCAGATTTAACTCTGAATGACGGATCTTCTTCAGCTAATTTTTGAAGAGCGATGCCCATTTTATCTTGGTCAGCTTTAGTTTTAGGTTCGATTGCAACTGAAATAACCGGTTCAGGGAAAGTCATTCTTTCTAAGATAATCGGATCTTTTTCGTCACAAAGAGTATCACCTGTTGTAGTATCTTTTAAACCTACAGCGGCACAAATATCACCTGCATATACTTCGTTTTCTTCAAGTCTTTGATCTGCATACATACGAACCAAACGAGAAATACGTTCTTTCTTACCGGTTGTAGAGTTCAAAACATAAGATCCTGAAGAAATTTTACCTGAGTAAACTCTCAAGAATGTCAAACGACCAACAAACGGGTCAGTCATAACTTTAAATGATAAAGCTGAGAACGGTTCATCATCAGATGAATGTCTTTCAACTTTTGTTCCGTCTTCCAATTCGCCTTCGATAGCTTTTACATCTACAGGAGATGGCATATAATCAACAACGTTATTCAATAGCAATTGAACACCTTTGTTTTTGAATGCTGTACCGCAAGTTACAGGAACAATTTTGTT